>JACOTG010000072.1 GCA_016178505.1 Planctomycetota bacterium | reverse complement strand
GAACGGCGACTGCTCTCGGAACGGACCAGCGGATCGGAGCACAGTCGCGCCATCGCACTCGCGACGACCCTCGTCTCGGCGGTCGTCGGCTTGGTTCTCGTCGGCGCTTTCGTTCGGCTGTTCCGTCGCGACATCGGCATCCGGGCGCAGAGTGCCCGAATCCTCCACGAACAGAAAGAGATCTTCCGGACGACACTCGCGAGCATCGGCGATGGCGTCATCACGACGGATCCAGACGGGCGAGTTTGGTTCTTGAACGGCGTGGCGGAGTCGCTCACCGGTTGGACCTCGAAAGAGGCGGAGGGCATTCCGCTGGAGAACGTATTCCACATCGTCAACGAGCAGACGCGACGCCCAGTCGACAATCCGGCCCTCCGAGCATTGAGGGAAGGTGTCGTCGTTGGATTGGCGAACCACACCGTTCTCGTGGCGAAGGACGGTAAGGAACGTCCGATCGATGACAGCGCAGCCCCCATTCGAGACGCGCAAGGGAATCTGACCGGCGTCGTGCTGGTATTCCGGGACGTCACGCAGCGCCGAGAAACCGAGCGCGCTCTCCACGACGCCGATCGACGCAAGGACGAGTTTCTCGCCGTGCTATCCCATGAGCTTCGCAATCCGCTCGCGCCGCTCCGCAATGCGCTCGAGATCCTCCACCGCGCGGACGACGACCAGCGCGCCGTGACCAAAGTGCGCGGGATCATGGAGCGGCAGGTTCAACAAATGGTGCGCCTCATCGACGACTTGCTGGACATCTCGCGCATCACCCACAACGTGCTCGAGCTTCGAAGAGACGCCATCGAGGTGGCCAGCATTGTGACCGGCGCCATGGAATCGAGCGGACCACTTCTCGCCGAGCGAGGGCAGCAGGTCACGTTGAACTTGCCGAGCACACCGATCTACGTCGATGGGGACAAATCGCGGCTGACACAGGCGCTGTGCAATCTTCTCGGCAACTCCGCAAAGTACTCCGAGCCCGGCGGACACGTCACGGTGACCGTCCTGCAATGCGACCGGACGGTCGAGCTGCGCGTTACGGACACCGGAATCGGAATTCCCGCCGAGATGTTGGATCGAGTCTTCGAGATGTTCGAGCGTGGCGAACGCTCGCCGAAGCAACGGGTCGACGGACTCGGGATCGGGCTGACGCTCGTGCGGCGGATCGTGGAGCTGCACGGAGGATCGGTGGAAGCTCGAAGCGAGGGGCCCGGACGCGGCAGCGAGTTCGTCCTACGCCTGCCCGTCGTCGCGCCTCCGTCGCTCGAAGCGAAGTCGCCTCGCGGGGCGGCCGCGCAATCCGTGAAACGCCGGATTCTCGTGGCAGACGACAACCCGGATTCAGCGACGAGCCTCGCGATGATGCTGCGCATCATGGGCAACGAAGTCCGATCGGTCACGGACGGCGAGAATGCGCTCCGGGAAGCCGCTACATTTCGACCGGACATCGTGCTTCTCGACATCGGCATCCCGAGGGTCGACGGATACGCGACGGCGCGGCGCGTTCGGGAATCGCCGTGGGGCCGCGACGTGACCCTGATCGCGGTGACCGGCTGGGGACAGGACGACTACAAGCGCCGATCCCAGGAAGCGGGCTTCGATCATCACCTCGTCAAGCCGGTCGACATCCCGACGCTGGTTGGAATCGTAGGCCAGTCCTCGCCGGTCAGCCGCACGGCATGATCGACTCCTCGAAGCAGGGACCGCCTCGTGACGCGCGGGTCGCAGACGGACGGAACATGCCCTTGAAAACAACGCTGCGTCTCACGCTTCTCCCCGATTCGCGCATTGCGCCGCCTCGTGTTCTGCACGTACGGACTTAGCTCATGACTCCCGGCATCACGAGCATCTTCGTCCGCGACGCGGTATCTTGACGTTCCGATCGAGGAGGTCCCGCCTCGTTCCGAACAAAGGGTGACGCCATGACGCTTCGTCTCTCAGCGAGTCTCGCCGCGATTGGACTCTTCGCGTGTGCATCGGCCGAGGCGCAAGTGCGACGGATCGACGGCTGCGCGCTGCGCACGATCGTCGTACCGCTTTCGGAGCCGAACATTCGTTCCCGTGAGTTGCCCGCCACGTGCGGCTCGGCACCCGTGATCGAGGACGCTTGGACGATGGAGGCGTCGTGCCTCGGCGACACCGGCAATCTCCTCGAGTCGGAGACGTACCAGTTCCTACAGTTCGGGCCGCTGAATCTCCAGATCGTCTTCGTGCTGAAGGTGAAGTTGCCGATCTCGGCGGGCCCGCCCGTTTCGTGGAGTCCGGTCGCCGATTTCGTTCTCCTGCCGTGCAACGCGGCAAGCGCGCAGAACCCGAGCGGCGAAGACTTCGCGCCGAATGCCCCGCCACCGCTCCTCCTCGTCGACGACGTGCGGTTCGGCAGTGTCGCCGCCGGCCCCGAGTACGCGCCAGGCAAGGAGTTCCTCTGTGCTTTCGTCCTTCCGGTCTCGGATCTCTCGGAGCCGTTCGGCGCCTTCGGACAGCTCGATTGGTTCGCGATCGTCGACTTCGACGCAGGCGGAACGATGTTCGGCCAGCCGACGCCCGACCTGGACGGCGACGGTTGTCCGGATTCGGCGATCGAGCTAGGCGTGTCCGGCCGCTTCGTCCCGCATGCCCCCATGGATGACGTCGGCGCCGGCGTCCTGACGTATCTGCTCAACCGCCGTGTGCTCGGTTTGCAGAGTATCGACGTCTTCGAGCCACAGCCTCGAAGCTTCGTTCCGGCGTCGATCGCCGGCATGCAGAGCGGCGAGAGCGGCGCGTCGCGTCCCTGGTGTTTCACGTTCGCGATCGGCCGGTGAGATCGATCCGGCCCTGACGGACCGCTCGCTCGACTCGACCGACCACCGCCGCGCTGGGATCAGAATCGCGTCGCGCGCGGATGAAGTCGTCGGAACGGACGAGCGCCTCGCGTCACGCCGAACGTCGCTCGAACCGCGACACCTCGAGTCCGATCGCACGCAGCGCCTCTCGCGCGGCCGCTTCGATCTTCTCGCACGGTTCGCGAAGCTCGATCCGTGCCGTGTTGGTGTCGCGGAAGACGTACGCCGCGAGAACCTTGTCGAGCCGCCCCAACGCCTCGCGGACGCGCACCGGCGCATCGTCGCCCGAGAGATCGCGGACGCCGAGCTCGTAGCTCGCAGTGATCTTCGGCCATTCTCGCTTTTCGACGGCCCGCGTCGCGCAGCCGCACGCGCGCAAGCTCGATGCCAGTGCCTTCTCGTCGAGCGTGCCGTTTCCCTTCAGCGTGATCGTCGCGGACCCCGTGCTGTCGACGACGACCTCGGAGGCGTCGGGAACGTCGGCCGCGAGGCGTCGCCGGACCGTATCGCGCGAGCCTTCGGCAAGGCCGGTGATCTGGAAGACGTACGCCGTGACCGTCGGCGCCGCCCCATTCTCGAAGCTCTTCACGCCGAACTTCTCGGCCTTGAGAACCCTCTCGGCGACGTCGCGTGTGAGAACGGCTCCCGGCTTCATCGTGACCGTGGCCGTCTTGCAGTCGAACGCGACCGATTGCACGCCGTCTAGCTTGCCCAAGGTCTCACGGACCTTCTTGTTGCTCGATCAGGTGACGCCCGTGATCCCGATGCGGTAGACGTCGCTCTTGCCGCCGGCGACGACGGGCGAGCGGGCGAGCGACGTGCACGCGACGACGCTGAGTGCGACGAGAAAGGCCGAAGCCAGCATGAGGGTGGTGCGATTCATGGTCCGTTGCCTCCGTTGGAGATCGACCGAGCGAATGAGCGGGGAAAGACGCGAGAGGATTCCCGATCGTTAGCGTGGGAGAGAAAACGCGCGAAAAATGGCGAGGGGATTCCACACACGTCGGCTCGCAGGCACCTTCGGCAGCGACGAAGATCTCGCCTCGATTTCGAGGGAGACCCACGCCGCCATCAGCGCTCGTCGCGCAGGTCCGTCGCGAGAAGTCGGTGGAATTGATACATGCCGTGCTCGAGCGCCGGTGCGTAACGCCCCTGGTCGTACGCCGGAGAGGCCAGTCCTTCTTGCACGGACTCGCAGATCGAGACGTCTTCCTCCTGAACCGCGTGGCTCGCGACGAGGCTCTTCTCGACGAAGTCGCTCGTGATCCCGTCTCGCCCCTCGCCGGCGAAGTAGTAGTCGAAGATCACCAGCGTGCGATCGTGCGCGAGCGGCACCACGACGTTCACGTCCATCATCGGACCGTATCGATTGATCATGAGGTTCGGGTAGATCCACGCGTAAAGCGCGCCGTCACCGATCCTCTCGGCGAAGTCTGCGCCCGCGCCGCCGCCCGAGTTCGCGGCGGCGCCGCACGACTGGATCGAGAACCGATCGTAAAGCTCCGTGCGGTAGCTTCCGAGATCGAGCTGGCCGGCGAGGCCCTTGTGGAGATGGGCGACGTGATAGCCACCGTCGAGGTAGTTGTCGACGAACACCTTCCAGTTGCAGCGAAGCGTGTATTCGCGGCGCGTGACGAAGCGGAGGTCGCGGACCTTCGTGCGCTCGAGCTTGGGCTCGAGCGGCGCGAGGTCGGTCGCGAGCGCGCGCGGAGCATCGCCGAGCGCCACGAAAACGAACGGCCCCCACTCCTCCACGCGCACGGGGACGAGCCCGAACTCCTCGCGGTCGAAGCAACGGATCGCGCCGAGGTGCGGTGCGCTCTTCAGCTTTCCGGCGAGATCGTACGTCCAGCCGTGATACGGACAGACGAGGCTCTCGAGCGTGCCCGAGCCGTTCGCGATCCGCGCGGCGTGGTGGCGGCACACGTTGTAGAAGGCGCGAAGCCGTCGGTCCTCGCCGCGCACGACGACGTACGGATCGCCGAGGATCATTCCCGTGAGGTAGTCCCCCGGGCCACCGACTTGGTCGGTGCGCCCCGCCCAAAGCCAGTTCTTCCGAAAGACGCGGGCGCGCTCGAGGTCGAGGAACTCGCTGCGCACGTACCACGAAGCGGGCGCCGTCCTGGCTTCGTCGACCGGAAGCGCCGAATCGAATCTCGACAGCTCGCGCGACAAGTCGTGGCCTTCCATCGGTCGTGACCTCCCGTTGCCGTCGGACGGTTCGCGAATCGTCGCCCACTCTACCCGACGCGGAGGCGTCGAGGCGATCCCGCAGAGACAACCGGATGACTACAAGCTCGACCGTCGATCGTATCGGCGATTCGCGGCGCACGCTCTCTTGCCGTCACAGCAGACGTGACGTTCACGCTGCCGCCGATTCCTCGAAAGTCGAACAGCCCGTTGGCGAGGATGAATCGTGACTCCATTTGAGAACGCGGAACGGTTGATCTCGGTCTTTGGCCGTTGGCCGTCGTTCCACGACGCGGAGATCGTTCGGATCGCGCTGGAACGTGGCGGTCCCGATGGACCGTCGTTGGCGGCGCAGATCCATGTGTTCGCCATGACCCCGGAAGTTGACGCTCGCGGTTACTACGGCTCGAAGAACCACACGCTCACGACGCTTCGATTCTGCAGGATCCGGTTGAGGGAACTCACGGACTTCAACCACCAGAACGTGATCTTCGATCTCGAAGTGTCGGAGATCGATCCGCCGTCGAACGAGGGACGCCGGTTCCACGTGGAGGTAGGCACGTCCTATGGATGCGCGTTCGGGCTCGACTGCGTGCGCATGATCGTCGACGACGTGCAGCCGTACGATTCCCCTCCGTGAGGCGCGGTCGCTGACACCGTCGCAGCGCCGCCGGTGATCGCTCCTCGACGAACGCGATTTCACGAAGCGGCGAACGCGTGAGGCACGACGCGCCGAGCTTCGTCGTCGGTGACGTCGAGCGAAGTCGCTATCGCGCGTTGGGTGACGCCGGGGCCTCTTTCGCACGCTGAATGGAGACGCCGGAAAGCGCGAACTCGAAGGCGTTGTCGTCGTCCCCTTGTGCGAGCGCGACCCGCGCCAGCGAGAGCGCCGCCTGGAGGTGTGTCGGATCGAGCTGCCGCACTTCCTCGAGAAGTCGTCGCGCCCGCGCGAGGTCGCCTTCGAGTCGCGCGCGCTCGGCCTCGCCGAACTTGCGATCGACCTGGCTCAGGCTCGGCTCGTCGGCATCGGCGACGAGATCCTCGAGCGCGCGCGTCGGATCGACGTCCGCGAGCGCGAGGCCGCGCTCGAACCGGATGCCGGGCAGCGAGGGATCGAGGCGAAGCGCCTCGTCGAGTGCAGCGAGCGCCGCGTCCCGTTTGCCGCGAGCGCGAAGCAGCCTCGCGAGGAGGTGATCCACTCGCGCGACCCGGTGCTGCGACAGGAACGTCTCGCACTGGCTGATTCCGTTCTCGAGCAGGTGGTTTGCGTCGCCCATCCTTCCGTTTCGTCGAAGGTTTTCGGAGTCGGCAAGGATCGTGGTGACGCGCGACGAGAGCTCGAGCGCTTGGCGTGCGCCCTCGCGCGCGGCACTCTCGCGCATCGCGATCGGAACGAGCACGAGCCCCGTGGCAATGACGGCGATCGCGGCCGCGATGCCGGCCACCCGCACGAGCGCGCGTCGTCGCGACACGAGCTTGCGCGCGCGGTCGACGAGCGAGGGCGGGCGCGCCAGCACCGGATCGCCGCGAAGCCAGCGGTCGAGATCGAGCGCGAAGTCATGCGCCGACGCATATCGCCGGTCGCGCTCCTTCTCGAGGCACTTCGCGAGGATCGTGTCGAGGTCGCGATCGACGCCGGCCTTCGGCGGATCCTCGTCGACGACGCGGCGAAGGAGACGGCCGAGGTCCGCGTCGACGAACGGCGGACGCCCGGTGAGACAGGCGTAGAGCGTCGCGCCGAGCCCGTACACGTCGCTTCGCGCGTCGACGTCTCGAGTGCGACCGTCGACTTGCTCGGGCGGCATGTACGCCGGCGTGCCGAGCGGCGTGCCGGTGGCCGACAGCGAGGCTTCCGCCGTGACGTGCTTCGCGAGGCCGAAGTCGACGACGAAGACGCGCGAGTCCTCGACGAGCAGGTTCGACGGCTTCAGGTCGCGATGGATGATGCCTTGCTCGTGCGCGTGGTGAACGGCGAGCGCCGCATCACGCACGAGGGTCACGATCCCTCTCGCATCGCCGCGCGGCACGTCGGACAGCGGCCGCCCGGCGACGAGCTGCATGACGATGTAGTCGGGCGTGGCGTCGTACACCGCAGCAATGTTGGGATGGCTCATGCGCGCAACGGCCGTCGCCTCGCGCACGAAGCGTTGGCGAAGCTCGCCGATGCCGGGCACGTCGGCGATCATCTTGAGCGCGACCTTTCGCGAAAGCGTCGAGTCCTCGGCCTCGTAGACGATCCCCATTCCGCCGCGGCCGATTTCTCGCATCACGCGATATCGCTGCGCCACGACGAACGGCAGCTCGACCCCTTCTGCGCCGAGCGACAGCAGGCGACGCACCGCGTTCGGCGGCAGGTGCTCGCTCATCGCGCGCCCTCCTCGAACAGCCAGCGCAGCTCGTCGCGAAGCTCGGCTGCATCGCCGACCGTCTCGATCACGGCCTCGCGCAGGAGCTCACGAAAGCGCCGCTTCGCGACGCGGAGATGGTTCGAGACGTCGGTGAGTCGCAGGCCGTGCCGCGCGGCGACCGCGGCGTGATCCAGCTCGGCGTCGCCCGCGAGGAAGTAGTCGCGAAAGACGAGGAACGTGGTCGCCTTGCCGCTCGCTTGAAATTCTTGCTCGAGCCGAGCGGTTGCGCGCTCGACGAGATCCGCGCGCCACGTCGCGTCGAGGACGTCGTCCGGCATCGCGCCCTTTGCGGCGACCGCGATCGGCTCCTCGTTCGCGTCGTGAAGGGGAACCGCCGCGCGGCCGCCGCCTTGCTTGAGACTCCGCCGCTTCCGCTCGCGATCGACCGCGAAGTGCCTGAGCGCCGTCTTCAGGAACGCGCGAAATCGACCGCGCGTCGGGTCGGCGCGCGAGACGAAGTCGGTCTCGATCATCCAAACGAAGAAATCCTGCGTCGCGTCGCCGGCGTCGTCGGGACCACTTGCGAGGCGACATCGAAGCCACGCTTGAATGGGTCGCAAGTACGTGTGGGCCAGCGCGTCGAGGTCGGGCTTGCGGCTCGCCGGCCCGCCGGCCACGATGCGCGACCAGCAGGTGCTCGGAAAGAAGTCGGGCTGAGAATCGTTCATGGGCCTCGAGAGCGAGTACGAGAATCGTAGCGGATTTCGTAAGGGCTCGCGAGGTTGAGAGCGAAGCTGCGCACCACCGACCGTCCCGAGTCGATACGAACGTGACGAGTCCCGGCAGCTGTTCGTGCGGCCGGTGGAGCGAAAGACC
Organism: Planctomycetota bacterium; assembly: GCA_016178505.1. Taxonomy (GTDB): domain Bacteria; phylum Planctomycetota; class JACOTG01; order JACOTG01; family JACOTG01; genus JACOTG01. The sequence continues at coordinate 7,558 of JACOTG010000072.1, read as the reverse complement.
CGGCGTTCTGAGGCCTTCGTGCGACCGGGTCGCTGGACCGCCACCGCGTGCGTCGTCCTTCACCCCGAAAGACGACAGAGCGGTCCGGAAAAGCCACTCGCTTCCCAGCTGAACGCGTTCCCCTGTCGGCGTAGCGTCACCCGAGTCGTTCCGCACAGGAAGCTCGCGGCAATCGGCGCATCGATCGAGACGAGGACGTTCTCGCAGAGCGTCCGTGAGGGTCGCGAGACCGTCGCGAAGAACCGGCCGCCGAATCGCTCGATCGTGAGCTGCGCGACCTCGGATCCACCGAGCTTGGCGGAAAAGACGACGGGCGGAAGTGGCGCGGGCGGGATGAAGCTGTCGACGGCTGCGGTCGGCGCGAACCCCTGCGCCGTACCGCCCGCGGCGGCCAGCATGCGATCGCCGAGAGAAGCGGCGCCGACGGCGTGGCGAGGGATCGCCATCGGCGCGGCGCAAGCCCAACTGTTGGTGTCGACGTCATAGATCTCGGTGACGGAATGGAGCACCGGGGCTTCGCCGCCGGAAACGATGAGACGATGGTCGACGGCCGCCACCGCCATCGCGGAGCGAGCCGTGGGCATCGGTGCCATCGTCGACCACTCGTCGCGCGCCGGATCGTAGCGTTCGTTCGCGGCCGTGATCGGCGGGCGCCCGCCGAGGACGTAGATGAAGCTGCCGAGGTCGACGGCGACGAGGTGATTCCTCGCGGTCGGCATGTCGCTGCCACGCGTCCATCGATCGGCGGTCGGATCGTAGACGAATGTGGTGGCCGAGTTCCCGAGCGGACCCGTGCCGCCGAACAAGTAGAGGACTCCCGAGTGCTCGACTGTGATCCAAGGCAACGGGCATCGGCGCGACGAAGTCCCAACGATCGTTCGTGACATCGTAAGCCTCGACCGTGTTCGTCGCGCCGAGTGGGTTGGCAATCAGGCCGCCGACGACGTACACGCGATCACCAATCCGAGCCGCGCCGACCTCCTGGCGCGCGACGTTCATCGGCGCGAGAGCACGCCACTCTCCTCCCGTGTTCGCGCGAGCGAACGAAGAAAGACTCAGCGCGAGAGCGACGAATCGAACGATCGTCGGACGTGTCATGGCTTTGCTTTGGAATCGTCGGGGGCGCGCAGACCTCTCGTCGCCGGCTCGATCATTTGGACGCCCTTCGGGTCGGGCGCCGCGCAACGCGGCGCGTGCGCGGTCGGGTCGATCGACGCTTCGCGTACTTCGGCTGGTAGAGCTGCACCGCGAAGTCGCCCGGCATCTTGAAATGCGTGACGAAGCCGTAGCCGTGATCCGCGATGCGTTCCGTGAACTCGACGCCGCGAGCCTCGAGTTCCTTCACGGTCTTCTTGATGTCGTCGCAGTAGAACGAGATGTCGTGCGTTCCCGATCGCGCTCCGTTCGAGGCATCCGCCGGATGACAGCCCATGTCGGCTTCGGGCAGATCGAAGATCAGCCAGCCGCCGCCGACGTCGGTGAACGGAAATCGAAGCTTGTCGCGAAGGAACGCGCGAAGCGCGTCGGGCTTCGACGAGTAGAACATCGTGTGCACGCCCTTGATCATGGTGCGGACCTCTCCTTTCGTGAGCTCACGTCTGTCGCCGCGCGCGGATCGCGGAGATTGTCCCAAGAACCGAGATCCGTGACGATCGTCGAGGGGTCGCGAGCTACGCCTTCGCGCGCGCCGTGACGACGAGCGCGTTCATCGTCGAGCGGAACGGCGCATTGCCCCCTTCGCGGATCAGGGCGGCCGTGACCGCTTCCACGATCGCTTCGAACGCGAGGCCCGCGTCGCGGATCGAGTTCGAGATGTGGTTTCCCTCGACGAGTCCCGTGGCGAACGAGCTTGCCGAATCGGCGCGAAGCTCGAGCGTCACGCGATCGATGGCGACGTCCGTGAACCCGCTCTCGGCGATCAGCTTTCGGATCATCACCGGATCGTGGAATCCGAATGGCACCTGATAGAACGTCGGCGGATCCTTGCTGAAGAACTTCGACACCGTCTCGTGCGCGACGCGACCGAACGGGTTCTCCTGAATGCTGCACCACACGCTGAACAGGAAGCGACCGTTTGGCGACAGCACGCGACGCGCCTCGCGGGCGGCCGCGTCCTTGTCGGGGACGAACATCAGCCCGAATTGACAGACGACGGAATCGAAGCGACGCCCCTCGAACGGCAGCGCCGACGCATCCGCGCGCGCCCACTCGATTCGACGCTTCGACGGAGTCGCGCGACGCGCGTGCTCCAGCATCGGCTCGTTGAGGTCGGTCGCGGTGATCTCGGCCGCGGCCGGAAGAAGGGCGTCGAGGCGTCGCGTCAGGACTCCGGTCCCGCACGCCATCTCGAGAACCCGGCTTCCGCTCCAATTCGCGAGTAGCCGGCGCGTCAAGTCATCGGCGTAGGGCGCGAAGATGACCGGACCGAGATGCCGGTCGTAGAGCGCCGGAATCGCTCCCGCAAACGCCACGTCCCGATTCGACATGCTCGATCGCTGCTCCTCTCTCGCTGACGAGAATTCGAATGCCGTCACTTCCCTCCCCCGCGAGTCGTCACCAATCTATCGAGAGGACGAAAACTCGCAACAGCGAGGATGGAACCGACCTCGCGCCCCTCTCGAGACGAAACGCGTTGCCGCTGCCGAAAGCAAAGGAGTAATGTTCCTGCTCATGAACCCCTGGTTTGCGAAAGCAACGATCCTCGCGAGCAGCATCGTGATGATCGCGATTCGCGCTCCTCACGGAAATCGCAGCCTGAAGACCAAAGTGAAGACGAGCCGGAAGGGACCGCTCGAGGTCTCACTGCTGACCTTCGCATGGCTCGGGTTCTTCATTCCCCTCGTCTGGGTCGCCACGCCTCTGCTCGCGTTCGCCGATTATCCGCTGCGGCCGATTCCACTGATTGCCGGGGTCTTGTGCCTTGCGGTCGGGCTGTGGTTCTTCCACCGGTCGCACGCGGATCTCGGAACGAACTGGTCGATCACGCTCGAAGTTCGGGAAACGCACCAACTCGTCACGCGTGGCATCTACCGCCGCGTCCGCCACCCGATGTACCTCGCCCTCTTCCTCTATTCGATCGGTCAGTGGCTCGCGCTTCCGAACTGGGTGGCCGGCCCGTCCTACCTCGTCACGTTCGGGCTCCTCTTCGCGCTCCGCGTCGGTGCGGAAGAGCGGATGATGCTCGAGGAGTTCGGACCGGAATACGAAGCGTACATGGCGAGGACGAAGCGGCTCGTTCCCGGAGTGTGGTGATCTATTTCTGCGACGAGAACGACGCCTGCGCGCGCTTCGACGCGACGTCGCGCCACGAGTCGATCATGAGGTCGCGCATCACGGCCGCACCCACCTTGGGCAGGCGAATGCCGAGGGCTCCGTTCCGGTCGGTCCAGCCGCCGTAGCTGAAGAACGTTTCGGGATGCTCCTCCAAGAGCGAGTACAAACGCTCTCGGCGGGCGACGCGCACCATCGCCTCGCTTCCGTCCGGCATCATCGTCGCGAAGATCTTCTTCTTCACTCGGAACGACGTCCGCATGAAGTGCGGCTCCTCGTGTGCGTCGGGCAAGGACATCGCCAATTTGCGAAACGCGGTCGGGGTCATTCGCGTGCACTCCCTTTCAGTGACGATGGAATCGTCGCCGCGCGCGTCCGTCGCGCGACGCCGCGCGCCCACGTGCCAGTCGGGCCCTTCGTTGTCGTCGGCAGAGATCGCTGGCTTCGTCTCGGCCGGCGGAGTCTCCGCCGCGCGGATCTCCCAAGGAGGGACGACGACGTCCGGCAGCACGTCGGCCGGTATGGCCAAGGGCGGATAGGAGCGCGGACGGTTTCTCCGAATCCACTTCAGCAAGGCGGGCATGCAGAGGGCGATTACCAGCAACTTCACGAGGGTCACCGGCCCGAGGCCATCGAATCCGACAGACAGGACGATCGCACCCACTGCCGCGAAGGCGACCGCGACGCTACCGACGTTGAGCGCGTACGACAGCCGACTCTTGCCGGCGGTGTAGCTCACGGCGGCGCCGCGCCGGACGAGTGCCCGGTGCAGCGCCTCGACGATTGCGCGGTACTCCACGAGCTGCGGCTTGAACTGGCCCAGCCCCTCGACGCTGCTGCTGCACAGGCTGATGTTCTTGCCCTTGCTCGACGTGATCCGACAGCGGTAGCGCTGGCGGTCGAATCGCGTGGGGTCGAACCAAAGTCGCACCGACGCCACGTCGTCGAGCGGGATGATGGTTGCGGTGCCGCTCTGAACGGCGACGATCCCCGATTCCGTGAGCGACACCAGCATCGGCGTGGAGCCGAGCGCGTCGGTCTTGAACGTGTAGGCGACGCTTCCCATTCGCGCCGATTCTACCCGACGGCGGCGAGGACGCGGCTCACTCCGAGCGTGCACCACGCGCATCGTCGAACGCGAGATCGACGCCGTCAGCGTCGCGGCGGGTCCACGCCCGGCACGTGGTCCACGCCGAGGGGTGCGAGGATCTCGTAGTGCGACAGCGTCGAATGAGGCGCGAAGGTCATGATCGCTCGCTCATCGCTTCGTCGAACCGCTGCCCGACACGGCGCGCTCGAGTTCCGTGAGCCAGTTCAACACGACGTCGATGTGAGTCACGGCTCGGTCGGGCTGCACCTGCTGGACGCGCAGGAAGCGCTGCCCGTCGGGCGAGACGTCGTACGGCGTGTTGCCGTTGACGCTGCCGCGGTAGCGACCCTCGAACACGACGTGCGGGGCACCGGCCGAGAACGTGGGCGTCGTCGTGACGTCCACGGCCATGAACTTGTCGACGGTCGTGAAGAAGAGCTCGCGCCCGTCGCGCGACCAGAGGGCTGACTGTCCGCCACCCGTGGAGATCGGCTGGCGCGGCCCCGAACCGGCGAACGGCTGCACGTAGATCTCGTACCGCCCGGACACGAGGGATTGATACGCCAGCCATTTTCCGTCCGGTGAGACCCGCCCGTCCCCGCCTTGAAGCACGAACGACGGCGCCCGCCCTTCGACCGGCTCGGAATGCTCCGAACGCGCGGCGGACTGCGCGTCATCCAGAGGCATCCTCCAGATCTCGACGCCGGCTGGCGGCCGGCCGGTCTCGTCGAACAGCAACCAGTGACCGTCGGGTGACACCGACGTCGCCGCCTGCACGACGTCCGCCTTCGTCGTCAGCCGTTCCTCTTCTCCCGAGCCGTCGGCGGCCTTCCAGTACAGATTGCGGAAGCCCGATCTCGTCCCGCGATAGATGACGCGCTTGCCGTCGGGTGTCCAGACCGGCGCCTGGCTGCTGCCGCCGCTCGTCGCGAAGGGCGTCAGCGTCTGGCGCGCGAAGTCGTAGAGCCAGAGGCCGTCGATGCCTTCCTCGATCTGCACGATCGCCTGACGCCCGTCGGGCGAGATCACGACGCTGTGGTAGTCGCGTTCCGGCAGCGGAAGAGGCTCCGTCAGGCCGGCGCGATCGACCCAGACCAGGCGCTGCGCGCGACGCGCATCACCGCCGGACAGGTACACGAGCGTGCCGCGCGTCGACAGCGCGTAGGCCGAGGCGTCCTCGCCCTCGAGACGCGGGAACTCCGGCAACGCGACGGGCACGACGCCCTCGAGATCGACCTTGGCGGGCGACCATGGCACGGCAAAAAGCGCATCGAGGCGGCCGTACAGCAGAAATCCGGGCGACAAGAACCGCGCCGTGCCCCCACCCGGAACGAGCACGTGGCGCTCACCACCCGCCGAGAGCGACTGTCGGACGATCTTCCTTTCGTCCGGCCCGGGCCCGGTCCAGATCGAAAACAACAGCGTCTTCCCGTCGGCCATGATTTGGGGCCATCGATGGCTGATCTCTCCGGCCGCGCGATCGAGCCGGGTCAGCTCCGTCGCTGGACCTCCCGATGCCTGTACCTTCCAGATGCCGGTGACGTTCGTCGGCGCGAAGTAGACCGTTTCGTCGGTGGCCCAGCAGCCGCCGCGCGCACTGGGCGCGTCTGCGATCACCTGGAGCGCCGTGCCGCCGACCGTCACCTTCTTCAGCTTGCCCTGCGCGAAGAAGGCGATCCAGCGGCCGTCGGGAGAGAAGAACGGGCTCTTGGCCCCCTCCGTCCCGGCAATGGGCTTGGGCTCGGCCTCGGCCAGTGGACGAAGGTAGAGCTGCGCGTTGTTGCTGCGCAGGCCGACGTACACGACCTGCGTGCCGTCGGGCGAGATCGCCAGGGGCAGCTCCGTGATGTTCCCCACTTCGTCGCCGCCGGGCAACGCGAGGCTGACGTGCACGGCGGTCTGCGCGGACGCGGGTGCCGCCGCTCGCGACCACAGTTCCAGAACTCCGAACGCTTGAAGCGACACGAGCACGAGCAAAAGGGCGAGTACGGCACACACACCCCAGGGGAGCGCGCATCCGAGCGCGGACGTACGACCACCGCTCACGACGCCGTCGTCGACGACGCCCGAACTCTCGAGCACGAGCCGCGCGTCGCCAATGTCGCGGAGTCTCTGGCGCGGATCCTTCGCCAAGCAGCGCTGGAGAAGTTCGCGAACTCTCGCAGGAACGGCGCCGGGGAGCGTCGCGACGTTCATTTCCTGGTGCAAGACGGCGGCGAGCACGTCGGTCAGCGTCTCGCCGTCGAACAATCGCTTCCCGGTCAGGCACTCGTAGAGCACGCAGCCGAACGCCCAGATGTCGACGCGCCGGTCGATCGACTTGGCGCGCGCTTGCTCCGGCGCCATGTACGTCGGCGTGCCGAGCAATCGGCCCGCTTCGGTCGCAAGCACGCTGTCGGACGACTTCCCGTCCCCGGACAAGACCGGCTTCGCGAGGCCGAAGTCGAGGAGCTTCACTTTGCCGTCGGGTGTGAGCCGCACGTTCGCCGGCTTGAGATCGCGATGGATCACGCCCGCTTCGTGCGCGGCCTCGAGGCCCTCCGCGATCTGACGGCACACGTCGATCGCTTCGTCGACGGGCAGCTGTCCACGCTTCAACCGCTCCTCGAGCGATTCGCCGGGCACCAGTTCGAGCACGAGGAAGCAAACGTCGCCCTCGCGATCCACTCCGAAGATCTGCGCGACGTTCGGATGATTGAGCGCCGCGAGCGTCGTGGCCTCGCGCTGGAATCTCCGAAGGCGCTCCTCGTCCGCAGCGAACGCCTCGGGCAAGACCTTGATCGCGACCTCGCGGCCGAGCTTCGTGTCGCGCGCGCGATAGACCTCGCCCATCGCGCCCGAGCCGATCGGTGCGAGGATCGAATAGTGAGCGAGCGTCTTGCCGATGGAGAGGGCCATTCCGCGCCAGGGTACCGAACGCCGGCATGTCCAACCAAGCACAAGCCTGCGAGTTCAATTCAACTCACCACACGCGTTCGACGATTCGATGGTCTGCGGAACGCGAAGCACACGGCAATCCGTGACGCTCACGCTCGGCGAGATCCGCGAGGCGTCGTCGCGGATGAAGCCCTGCCGCGTCACCGTGGGCGGCGTCGAAAGCGAGATTCCGGCTGTCGCCGGTGCGGAGATTAGCGACCTTATTCACCGCATGCTTTGCGGAGAATACGCTTGCGTCCGCGGTCGACCGCGGGGTGCTAC
>JACOTG010000311.1 GCA_016178505.1 Planctomycetota bacterium | reverse complement strand
TTGACCGGGTCATGGAGCCGCATGCTCCTGCTCGGCCGTCCGCGCATCGAGTACATCTGCCCATACGGACACGGAACCTTGAAAGCCGAGGAACTGCAGATCTCAGGCATCGAAACCCCGGAATGGCAGCAAAGCGGCGACATGTGGGAAGAGCTGTGCGCGGCTTCGAAGGATGCTGAGCCTCGTCCGTGAGCGGCTCGGCGCCTAGAATCTCAAGCGAGCAGGAGAGGGCTTCACGAAACGGCGCGGCTTCGAAGCGGGTGGCTTCACGGGAGGCTTGCAGCAACGTCTGGCAGCGCGCGATCTGCACTTTCAGCGCATCCTGGCGCTCGCGCGAAGCCTCCAGCTCTTCCTCAGTGACTCGCTTCTTCTCGGCATCGAGGTCTGCCTGCTCGATCTGGCTAGCCAGGCGATCGGCGTCGCGATGGCGGATGCCCTGACTCTTGAGCTTTCGCTCGATGTCGTCGTCGATGACCTTCGAGAGGCTGCCCAACTCCTTCTTGATCGTCTCGGTCTTGCGGACGAGCACTTTCAGCACGTGATCCTCGGGGCGCTGCGGTAGGACGAAATAATGGCAACGGACTTCGTTCGCGGGCTGGAGCTTTCGGTCGATGCGCCCGTTGCGCTGCTCGATGCGGCCCGGATTCCACGGCAGATCGAAGTGGAAAAGGTCCGTGCAGTGGGCTTGGAAGTTCAGTCCTTCACGCGCCGCGTCGGTGGCCAGCAGGATGCGGAGCGGATCCTTCGACGGATCGGTGTTGAACCGGCGCTGGATCTCTTTTCGTCGCGCGCCGCTCGTGAGGCCGTCGATCACCTCGATGCGCTCGTCTGCGCCGTCGGTGAATTCGATGGCTTGCTCGAGAATCGTCTTCACGTAGCGCTTCGTCCCTTCTCGGTTCTCCGTGAAGATCAGGACGCGGCGGTCGTTCCACTTCGCGGGCGGACCCTTCGGCTCCTTGCCGAACGGCGGCAGACCCGGGCAGAGGTTCTCGCGGATCCAGGCGATGAGGCAACCGGCTTTCGGGTCCGGAAGGTATCGCGCCTTTTCGGCGATCCGTTGCATCTCGTCGAGGAGAGTCTGCTCCCGACGCCAGAGCACTTCCGCCGCATCGTTCCGAGGAGCGCCGGCTTCTGCCGTCATCGTGACGGCCTCGACTTCGGCGATCTCTTCGGCCTCAAGCTCTTCGGGAGTCCACTCGCTTCGCTCGTCATCGGCGTCGGGAGCGCTGGTGAAGAGCTGGCCTGGGTCGTCGTCGGTCGCCGATGGCTTGTCGGAAGACGCCTGCCCTTTCTCCCACTGGCGCTTCACCGTCTCACGATGAACTTTGAGGCTTCGCGCGAACGCCTCGATCGACGAGAGAAGGCGTTGCTGAAGTCCGACGACCAGGAGGCCTGCCGCCGCTTGCACTCGGCGCGTCGTGCTGGCGAAGCGCTCCTCGCGAAGCGTCCGGTACTCGTCGAGCAGGCGAGACAACGCGAGTTCCGGTGCATCCTCCGGAAGATCGGAGATCTCGATGCGGTCGATGTCGCGCCTCGGGAAACCGCCCTGAACCGTCCGGATGTCCTCCTTGAGCCGGCGGACCATCACGTCTTCGAGCTGGTTCTTTCCGCTGACCTTGACGCCGCGCGTGAATCGGTAAGGGTCGAGCAGCTCGAGCAGCGTCGAGAAACTGTTCGAGTGACCGTTGTGCGGAGTCGCCGAGAGGAACAGGCGGTGCTCGAATCTGCCGGCGAGATCGCGCATGGCTCGCGTGAACTTGGTCTCGATCCCGTACCGACCGCCGCCCGCGGGCGCCGCGTGATGGGCCTCGTCGAGGATGAGGAGACTTCCCGGGAGCAGCGACCCGAGCCATTCGCGCATGGGATCGGTGTAGGTCGGATCGATCAGGAGACTGTGCGAGACGAGGAAGCGGCTGTGCGTGCGCCACGGGTTCACGCCGAAGCCTCGCTCGCGACGCATGCGGGTAAGGTAGGCGCGATCGAGGATCTCGAAGACGAGGCCAAAGCGATCTTCGAGTTCGGCCTTCCACTGCTCGAGGACCGAGGGCGGCGTCGCCACGACGATCGTCTTCGCCTTCTTGCGCAAGAGCAGCTCGCGAGCGATCAGCCCTGCCTCGATCGTCTTCCCGAGGCCCGTGTCGTCGGCGATGAAGAGGTTGACGCGCGAAAGTCGAAGCGCCTTTCGAAGCGGCTCCATCTGGTAGGCGTCGATCTTGATCCCCGCGCGAAACGGCGCCTGGAAGAGGTTGGGGTCGGTCGCCGTGACGCAGTTCCAGCGAAGCGTGTGAAAGAACGCGGCGAACTTGCGTGAATCGTCGAAGCCCTGCTTCGCCAGGTTCGACCAGCCTTCGTCGCCGAGGATGCGGCGGTCGATCTCGTACTCCCAGTACACGTCGAGGGATTGGCCTTGAGCGTCGTCGTCTGCGCAAGCGAGTCGAACGAGAGGAGACTGACCGGGCGTCGCCGATGGGACGATCTCCTCGACGAGCCATCTGCGCGAGCGAACCTGGACTAGCTCGCCGACTTCCGGCGCGCGCTCGGGGAGCGTTCGGCATGTGCCGGTAAGTGTCATTGACGGCATCCCGCACGGTCTCGATCGACTGCACGCTCAAACGAAGATCCTTGGCGCAGAACGATGTGGCCAGTCAGCGCGTTTGTCATGGTGAATTCATCCGCTGTATTCGCGGCGTCGTCGCTTCGTGTTCAAACGCGATCACGTCGAAGTCCGCCGCGCAGTGAGGGCATTCTCCTGGACGACCGCCGTGAATCGGCTGATTTTGTCCGCGCCGTATGAAAGATCAAGGACGAAGCGGGAAGCGACGCCGGCGTAGTGACGAAGGCGTCGACCCACAGAGATCCCGCCGCCACGTCGTGCACCACGACCTCGCGTGGAATCCCAGCATGATCGAGCCGCGCACGGATCGCATCGATCGCCTCGGGTGCGAGGCCGAGGGGCGCCACCCGATCGTCGTGTACCTTCCTTACCTCGACGCCGCCGCGGACGAGCGGCGGTTTCGCGTGATGCGGGATCGCGAGCAGTGGTTCCGCGGCGTGATGGGTCAAGACGAGGTCGCGCGCCTGATCACGCCCGACTCCGGCGGCGCGCTCCCGCTGCCGTCCGCGATCTCCGATGACCTGAGCTTCGACCTCGGGATTCGCCTCTCCTCCCCCGAACGGGCCCGGTGGCTCGCTAAGTTCGACCCTAGCGTATCTCGCTCCCGTTCCCAACTGGACAGGACTTCTAAATCGTCGCTGCTCACGAGTGGAGCCCACGGCCGCCGCTATGCCCGAGGGTTCGAACGAGGTCGTCGCCGTCCCCCCACGTCCGGGTCGCTACCGCGGTGAACCGTCAACTCGGGAAGAACTCTCATCTTCGAGTCGAGCACACTTTTCGTGACGCGCGGCACGGTACGGGCGCGCAACGCCTCCTCATGAAACAAATCTGCATGCGCTCATTTCGTTCACCTTGCGAGTTCCCCTTCTCTTCTCTGGAGGCGTGATCGCCTCCCTTGCACTGGGCGAGCTCGTCCTGGTCCTCGGGACTGGAGACCCGACGTGGGAGTAGCCTGGCGACCGTTTTGGGAGATCAGCCATGAAACACCTGCGAGTTCCGCGCGTGCTGGAAGCATTCGTTTCCTCCCATCCGCGGCGATTCATGATCCCGAAGCTTCGCACTCCATCTCCTCGCTGCGTTGGTGACCCAGATCTGGTTCAGCCAGGGGAGCACACACCGTCGGCGCATCTTCACAACATGTCCCCCTGGTCGATACGCCCGGACACCGTGCAAGCTTCCATCGAGTGGTGTGCAAGAACCTCCAGCACAGCCTGCACTCCGCCCCCGACGCGCGTGATTGCCGCCCGGCGTTCTGTCGCGCGCAGGACCACAGCGGCTCGGTTACGCGAGCACGAGGCGGCGGCCCGTCCCGAACGTCGAAACGGAAGGGATTTCGTGAACACCACTCGTCCGTTGCGGGAGGCATCAACTGCCATGAAGTGCCTATTCCAGAATGACAACGCCTCGACAGCGCGCACACTTGGGTGGTTTCGACGGCACACTCCCGTCGGCGCGTGCGCGAGTGCCGTCCTCGCCGCGAGCACTGGGCTCGTCGGGTGCCACTCGGCCAGTTGGGATCGCAGCAAAGTGCTCAGCGAGAGAATAGTTGAGGAGCCGACCGCGCTGAGCCCTTCGCCTCCCGAGATCACGACAACGACGCCGAAGAGAATTGACATCGTCGGCTTCTGCGTCGATGGCGGGCCTCACCTCGACCTGACAGTCGAAGGGGAGTGCCAAGCCACGTACCAAGCGGAGATCGTGACGCATCACATCGGGCGCGTGCGGCACGCGCGAACGACCGGCGTCTGGAAGATGGACCTCGTCGAGTTGCCCGCGGCTGCAGACAGCGGTTTCGAGCTCATCCTTCTCATGCTCGGAGAAGTCTTTCTCGTGCCGACCGAGGCTATCGCGGAGCCCCTTATCATCTATGTGTTTCCTTCCGAGGCCACGCGCGCAGCTCTCGAATTCCCGGCGTCGAACGAGCCCGTCTTGGTCAAGACCGAAAAGAACAATTCGTACTACGCGGCCGTCACGGAGAGAGAGGAGCTGCTCTCGTCCGAAAAGACAGGCAAGGCGATAAGCGTCTCCAAGACGTTCGTCCAACCCATGGCGTACGTCGAGATAAAACTCGGCTTCGCCGGTTCGAACGCCGTTGCGTCGTGGTGGACGCGAGGCGACGGCGCCGCTCGAATCCCGATCTGGATGATCATTCCGCTCATTCCGCCGACGGCCGAGAACCTCGTTCTCGAGGTCGCGATGGGAAGCGTCAAGAAAAGCATCGACCTCAGCGAGTCGAAGTGGCAAGCGCTGGCAGATTGCCTCGAACCCTATCGCGCCATGGCGCGACGACAGGCGCCGGCACCCGACGGCACCCAGGATCTCGCAAGCGCAATTCTCGATTCCGCGCGCGTTCACATGGAAGGAGACAGTCCGCGCGAAGCGGTCACCGAGATCGCCACGCTCGTAGGGCTCGCGCCCAGTGAAGCGATACCAAGAGGGCTCGATCGAAAGCTCTCGGCGATCCTCCGATCCGATCCTCAATTGCTCGATGCGTCCCCGGAGCTCGAGTCGGCCGCCCAACAGGCGATGCGCGACTTCGCCGGTGCCGGTGACCCGGCGCCGCGACGGCCCGGCGAGCAGACGCTGGTCGGCGTCTCGAGGCTAATGATCGCGGCCCCCTGGTGGTCGCGCACGCACGAGATCGCCGCCTTGTCACTTCGCGCGCTCAACAAGCAGCGGGAGGCGCTCGAGGAACTCGCCGTCGCAGTAGCATTGACGCCCCCGGAAAGCGAGACGTCGAAGCGCCTGCGCGACCAATGGATCGCTTGGGCCCAGTACGATGGAGTTGCGTCGGCGGCTGGATCGCTTGGCCTCGGCGGCGGTGAAGGACACAAATGACTCGATCGTACTCTTCTCCGAATCACGGAGGCTTCACATCATCGAGGTGATTCCATGGGCTCCCGTTCTTCCCGTCTCTTGCGGTTTGAAGCCTTGATACCGCTGTGCTCGTCGCTCTCCGTGGCCGTAGTCAACTCGGCGGCGGCCCAGACGACCACTCCGTGGGTGTTTCCGCTCTACAGCCTCCATGACTGCGCCGGTTCACAAGCCGGGCTGTCCCCACAGATTCGCCGGTTCATCGTCGAACAAACAAACGGATCCCAGGTCAACTCAAAGGTGTTTGAGTCGACGCCTTCTCGTTTGCTTTGCCACAGTCCCTCAATGCCCACCGGTAGAAAGAGACACCTATGACAGCTAGAAGCTGGATTCTCGCGGCCCGAATTGCCGCGGCCGGTTTTTCGACGGCGTTTCTTGCCGTACCAGCGCAGGCACAGCTCTTTCACTGCAGTGTCTGTGGATCCACCGCTCACGGCTCCTCATACCACGACGACTACACCCAGCATCGGACAGATGGGCAAAGCTCCTCTTCGGAAGACAACCCTTGGCAGAACGCCCTCGATTCCATGCGGAAATCCTTGGAGAAAGGATACGAAAACAACAAAGTTGCAGCCAAGAGTGAGCTGAACCAGTGGCTTCGCGAGACGAATGCGCGGCAGGAAGCGATGCCTTCTGCGAAGCCCGCCGAGCGACTGCTCGACGGAGTGTCGCCGCCGGGCCGCCGGTTCGACTCCGCGCTCGAACAAGTCGTGGCTCTGTACGAAACTGGGGACTTCGTGGGGGCCGCCACGCTCGCGCGCAGGTGGATCGACGAAGATCCGACCGACAAGGCACGAGTCGAGATCCTCGGGAGGATGGCAGGTGTCGCAATTCGACACGTCAACGGATTCCACTCGCAAGCGGCGGACGAGCTTCTCGCGGCCGAGAAGCACGGCACCGATGCCGCGCGGCAGGCCGCGGACGGGTCCTTTGGCGGCCTCATGAAAGCCAAGGAAATGGCATCATGGGTCTGGGACAAGCGACGGAAGTCAGTCGGATCCGTGACTCTTCCCGCCGCAGCGACAACTCCAGTTTCGCACACAATCGTCGACTGGAGCGCGACGACTCGGCGGATCCTTGACGCGCCCCTCAGCCCCTCGACGGAACTCGCCGTTCGCGAGATCCGAGCGGCCAACGCAGACAAAGAACGGGCTCAGGCAGCTCTGGGGCGACTCGACTCCTCGGACGAGAACCAGCGTCCGGAGATCGCGAAGCAAAACCAAGTCATCGTCCACGCAACTGCCAAGCAAGCCACCGTCGTGCTTGCCTTGCCGCACTTCACGAGCTGGGGGATCGGGACGGATGGCACGCCTGCGGCCGAGAAAAAAGACCATTCCGGGACCTCGACGACGAACGGCCATGAGTAGTCCATTCTTCTCTTGGCTTGTCGCGGGCGTGTCGATCGTCGCATGCGTCGCTGCGCACGCGGTCGGGCCCGCTCGCGCGGGCGACTGGCGGGATCCGGTTCCGTCGGTTCCAACGGCGCTCCACGGCCATGACCAGGCCGAGCTCGGAAAAGAGTGCCTCGCGCTTCGAGACCAGCTATCAGAGATCGACAAGGCTGTCGCTGCACACAACGCCGACTGCGGCAAGGTCGCGGACAGCGACACGGAGAAGACAAACGAGTGCCGGAAACGCCAGGAAGCGCTTCTCGCCCGGATCGAACAATTCAAGAAGAGAAAGCAAACATTCAGAGTCGACCTCGAGGCCGCGCTGAATCGCGCCATCGCCGAGACCGAGGAGTGCATGGTCGCGGCTCGAAAGAGGCTCGGAGAGACATCTCAAGAAATGCAGGATTACTCCAAAGCAATGGAGGAGTGGGGCACGATCAGCGATGACGCTCGCGAAGCGGCGCACACGAGCGCTATTCACGCCTTAACTACCACACTGGCCGCCGGGCTCGCGACAACAGTTGATGCGTCGATTGCGCGGCACGAGGACGCGCTGACGCGCGTCGATGGCCTGATGAAACGCAAGATCCTTCCGCAAGCTCTGCTCGCGAAGGCTCCGGAGCTGCGCACTGCAATCGAGGCCCACCTGACATCCTTGAAAACAGGCGCGGATGTCGTCCGCCTGTTCGAAGTTTTGGCGAAAGCCCCGGAGGCGGTTTCTCTCGCCGAGGAAGACGACCGCGAAGCCTTCCGTCGAGAGCTTCTCGTTGCCATAGAAGTTCTGTCGCCGAACCCGGCGATTCACGTCCTCGTCGCCTCGGGTGATGTATGGGTCGACGCCGCCTATGGATGGTTCACGCCGTATGTTGCCAAAGCTCGCGTCGACCAACTTTGCGCCCTCGAAAACTCACAACTGGTCGCCATTCAATCGCTGAGCCAGCTCTACAAGGAAGACGTGCGTCATCTCACTGAGTTGAAGACCGCCAAGAAACAGCTCAGTTCTAACGATAAGTAACTCTATCTTCGCCTGTCCCGGTAGGGTCGAGGACTGCCGCGGTGCCCGTAGGTTCAGCCTCATCGCCGCCAAGTTGATTCCGAAGCAGTTTTGCTGAAACTCGTCCGAAAGATCCATAGACCGAAAACACGGAGGTTCTATGGTTCTGCCACCTTCCAGACATCGACGATCTGCTGTCGCCGCCAAAGCCGCACAGCCACCTGACAAGACGGTCGACTTGCTCGAGACCTGTCGGCTCGTCCACGCTCACCTCACCAAGGACTTCTGCGATTAGGTCTTCGCGAGCATGCGGCTCAACCTGCGCCAGCGCGTCTGGAGCCTAAATGCGCTTGCAACGTTTTGGACCGGGTCATCCTCGAGTCCCCAGTCTCTGTGACGCAGGCGGTTGAGGCCGCAGTCCGTGCCGGGCTTTTCCAGTTGCGCGACGCGCCACCGAGCCCTGAGAGCTTCTTCGATCGCGCGAAGTCGCTGAAGTGGATCTTATTCGCCGAGATGTTCGACCAGTCCGCTGCGGCGACCACGCCGCAAGGCCTGCCTTTGTTTGCCGGGTAGTTCGAGTTCCTCCGCCAGCACTTCGCCGAGGTGTGGGTCCTGGACGGCTCTCGCCTCGATGCCGTGGGCCACCGACTCAAGATCTTGTGAAACGTGCGCTCGGCCGTCCTGCCGGGATGCTTGATGGCCGCCCATGACCTGTTTCGAGGTCTTGCGAGAGCGCTGCGCTTCGACGCCAATGCGGCTCGTGGCGAGATTCCCCACGCGACCGAGCTGCTCGACCAGGTGCCACCGGGAACTCTGTCGATCACGGATCGTGGGTTCACTTTCCCACAGTTCTTCAAGGAATTGAGCGAGCGCAACGTGTACGGGCTCTGCCGGATGAAGAAGGGCCTGAAAGTCTGCAAGGTCGAAGCGTTGCCGAAACGGCAGCTCCTCGGCGGTCCGCTCGAGGATCGGCTGGTCGACGTCGGATCTGGCCAGAAGACGCCGGCTCAACGACTGCGCCTGATCACGTGGCGTTGTGGAAAAGACGTCTTCAAGTTGCTCACAAACGTCCTCGACACGACGAAGCTCTCGGCCGAGGTCGCTCTCGATCTGTACCGCAAGCGATGGAGCGTCGAGCGGATGTACTTCGACCTCAAGGAAGTTTTCAACCTCAACCAGTTCTACGCTTCCAATCCCAACGGGGTCGCGATGCAAGTGTACGCGGCTGCGATCGTCGATGTGGCGATGCGAGTCGCGCAAGGGCGATCGGCTCAGCACGCGCATGTCGAGCCCGAAGACATCTCGACGGCCAAGTTCTTTCCGCGGATGGCGACGGCCTACGCGACGCACTCGGGATTCGGGGTAGTTTATCGGGCAACGTGCGATGTGAACCCGGGTGTCGAACTCACGAAGCCCGATCCGACGGGCCATCTGCGATTCACTGTGAAGCTGAAGGACATCTTGGTGCATCCGCGATCCGGCGTGCGCCGCAAGCGGCGGTACTGTGAGGGACGCAAGAAGTGGAAGTCGTTCGCTCACATTCCTGGGGCGAAAACACTCATGAAGTTATCTTGACGGCGATGGGATTGAAGTCTCGCTCGCGGTTCGTACCGTAGCCCGCCGAATGAATGCGGGAATTCCATTTCTGACGGCTTACGACCCGCCGGGGACGAGCGAGGGTACGCTTGACCCGATGGGGCTCTACCAGATCGCGGATTCGCTGGGCACGGTGCTGGTGCCGGGGGTGCGCGAGCGCATGCAGCGCGTTCGGTTCCTCACGGCCATCACGATCGGCTCGATCGTCACCGAGGACCTGCGAGACGGGCAGCCGCAGCGCGACGCGGCGCCCTACCTCGTTTGGGAGTGGTTGGTCATCGAGGCGCTGATGCGCGCGATGAGCGACGATCCCTCGATCTGGGGCGTGCCCGGGACGCTAGTCGCACGGCGCGCGATCGGCGAACGCGGCTACCTCGACGCTCGGAGCTACCTGAAGATACCGCGCATCTTCGGATTCAACGGGGTGTACAAGCGGCTCGCGATTCATCTCGGGCTCGTCGACGTGCACCTGGCGCCCGGACCGAGCGCCCAACGGCTCGTCGATGCTTGGGCGCGCGACCGCGGGCTCGGGTCCGCCGAGGGCGCGCGGCCGACCCTGTTGCGCTGGACGGCGGCGGTGAAGCGCAGCCTCGACGAGAAGCCTCCGCGCACGAAGCCCAACTGGAACAGCCAAGCATGGGCCGAGCTGGCGGCCGCGTTTGCTCCCGAAGGGTTCCGCGCGAGAGAGAAGCGCTGCCTTCGCGAACTCCTGCTCGCGGCGGACGAGCGCCGGCTCGTTGCCCTTCCGATCCTGTGGGAGCTGCAGGCGAAGTTCGACGAGGACGACTTCCGCGAAGAGACGCTGCACGATCGGCTCGAAAAGCGCGAGCCGGCGTACGGCGCGCTCCTGAACGCGATCCGCGCGTACGAAGCGTTCGCTCGCAGCCTTCACGACGCGTTCGAACTTCTTCGCGCCGAAGCCGCTCGGCCGGACTCGCAAGGTTTCGCCGTCGCCGAAATCGCGCATGTCGCAGACTTCCGGCGCTGCGTCACTGGACTTCACGAGCGCTTCGCGGCCGCGCACCGCGCTCTCGGCGAGTTCAACCTCGCGAGGGTCTCGCTCCAGAATCTCTTCGACGGACGATTCGGAAACTTTGGCGAACACATGGACGCAGGCGCGTCCGCGCTGGAGCTGTGCGCGCACCACGAGCGCATTCAGCGCGGCAAATCCGCCGATGGTAAGCGGCCTTGGTTCGATCGCCTCGGCGCCGATCGCATCTACATTCGCCACGCGTACCGCGACGATCGCCGCCCGATCGAGCCCGGCCACTACGTGCACGACTACCGCGGCAAACCGATCCGCCGCTTCTGGTACGACCTCACATGAGCGCACGCGCGAAGGGATCCGACCGCGGTGCGATGCTCGACCTCTGGCGCCCGCCGCAGAACGCGGGCGATCCGATCGGCTGCCTCGCGACGACCTACACGTTTGCACCGGGGCTGTTCGACGAACAGTGTCTCGCCCGCTTTCTCGACATCGAGTCCGAACCCGACCGCGAGGACTTCGCGTTCCTCCTCGAGCGCGAGAGCCGCCTCGGCAGCGTGTACGCGGGCGTGCTCGTCGATCAGACGCAGGCGGGCGTCGAGCACTCGTTGCGTTGGGACGTGCTGCCCGTGCGCATCCGCGGCGCGAAGCAGCACGCGAAGCTGAGCCTCCTCGCCTGGACGCAGCACGTTCGCGTCATCGTCGCTTCGGCGAACCTCACCGAGCCCGGATACCGCTCGAACTTCGAGGTCGCTGCGGCCGTCGACCTGACGCCGGACGACGCCGACCTCGACGTACTGGCCGATGCGATCGCGTTTTTGCGCGCGCTCGTCTCGTTTGTGCCCGGCGCAGCAGAGCGGCCGCCGGAGGTCCGTCGCGCCGAAGACTTCCTGAAGCAGGTTGAGAAGCTCACCGCGCCGTGGACGCCGCGCCGACGTCGCGGCCCGCTGCGTCAGAAGGTGGTATGTACGCTTCCGGGAACGGATGGCATCGCGCCGCGGGGCGCGCTCGAGGAAGCGATCGACGAATGCCGCCGTCGTGGAGGATCGCCGGACGAAGCGTGGATCGCGTCTCCGTTCTTCGACCTCGACGAGGAAACGAGCCTCGTCACCGCTGCGCTGTGCAAGTCGATGGGACGCGGGGGAGAGCGCGTCTTCTGGCTTGCCGTGCCGGCCGCCCGGGACAACGACACGGCCGCCGTGCCACGACTCGCAGCGCCCGTCTCCCTCCTGCACACGGCCCGGAAGTA
>JACOTG010000310.1 GCA_016178505.1 Planctomycetota bacterium | reverse complement strand
GTCGGCGCCGGCCCGCCGCTCGCGCAAGTAGCCCCCGAGAAGGCTTACCCCAAGAATCTGTCCTTCTCGATGTCGAGCGTTCATCTCGACGTCTCAGGATGGGTTGTCGACGATCGGCGCGTTCCGGCTTGAGATGAATTCCGAAAATCGGGATAACGGTCCCATCTCAGCGACGCGCCCACGACCGACACCGACCGAGAAAGTCTCAAAGACAAGATCAGCCGAGTGCCTACGACCGACCGAGAAAGTCTCACAGACAATAAATGAAGCTTCAGCTCGCGATCATCGGCGCCGGGCCCGCGGGCCTCGCGGCCGCGTTCGAAGCGAAGCGACTCGGACTCACGTACGCCGTGATCGAGCGCCGCGGCATCGGCGACTCCATCTCACAGTATCCGATCGGGATGGAGTTCTTCTCCGACCTCGCGAAGGTGCGGCTCCCGGGCATGACGCTGTCGAAGCCGAACTACCGAAAGCCCACGCGCGAGGAATACCTCGCGGCGCTCGGCGTGTACGTCGAGGAGCACGCGCTGACGGTGCGCACCTGGGAGGAGGTGGTCGGCATCGACGGCGAGCGCGGCGACTTCGTGGTTCGCACGCGACGCGGCGCCGATCGTCTCGACGAGGCCGAATTGCACGCTGAGCGCGTGATCGTCGCCACTGGAAGCTTCGACCGGCCCGTCGGCTTCGGCCGAACGACGCCCGGCCAAGAGCTGATGAAGGTGATCCATCGTTTCCACGAGGTCTATCCGTTTCGCGGCAAGCGAGTGCTCGTCGTCGGAGGCGGTAACTCTGCCGTCGAGAGCGCGCTCCTTCTCTTCCGCGCGGGCGCGGAGGTCGCGATCTCGTACTACGGCGCCGTGCTGAGCCCGAAGATGGTGAAGACGTGGCTCCTTCCCGACATCACGAATCGCATCCGTGACGGCGACGTGGTCGCGCACCTCGAGACGCGCGTGGAGCAAGTGAAGCCGCGAACCGTCGTCCTTCGCCGCGAAGCCGGCGGCGAGTTCGAGATCGAGAACGACTTCGTGCTCCTGTGCACGGGCACGCATCCCGACGACGAGTTCCTGCGGCGCCTCGGGCTCGCGGTCGGGTCGAGCCACCGCCCGCTATTCGACGCGGAGACGTTCGAAACGGAATCGCGCCGCGGAATCTACGTGCTCGGCACCGTCGGCAGCGAAGCCAACTTCATCGAGAAGTCACGCCTTCAAGCGCCGGAACTGGTGCGGCGCCTCGCGAACTGGCGTTGAACGTTATCCCCGCCCGCGACGTGCACGAGATCGAGGGGGGAAGCAATCGTCGATTTCGTGAGCGACGTGACCCGGAAACGTGATTCGGGCTCAGCTCGAAACCGGCGAAACTTGGGGGGCGGTCGGCGGGGTTGGCGGTGACGACTTCGATGGCTCGGGTGGCGCAGTCCGCGTTGCGAGGAAGATCGCGAGCCACAGGAGCACCGGAAATCCGCGCTCGCCGAACTTCGCGAGGTTGGACGCCTGGTCGAGGAACGAACGCTGGCCGTCGGTGAAGAGGAGTGCGAGCGCTTCGCCTGCGCGGCCGCTCGCATACGCGAGCTGCGCGTACATCTCGACCTGCACGACCGTGTACGCGTACAGGAACGCGAGCGCCGCGACGATCCAGATCATGCGGCGCGGCAGCGGGACGTTCACCAAGGTCGCGCACAGGAGCGACAGCAAGAGCACGACGTTGAAGTGGACGTCCGCGTGCAGCGGCAAGAAGTCGCCGTGCTTCTTCCCGAAGATGAACACGAGGTCCCCCGGCCCTGCTACGCGGTCTTGTGCTTCGTAGGCCTCGACGACGCTCTGCGGTAACTGCGTCAGCTCTCGCCAGTCGATCGTCAACCGGTGATCGCGCTCGGCGATGGGCGTGACGGCATCGAGGCCGATCGCGATCGCGCGGCCGTACCACCGCCCGCCCCAAACCCAAAGCCCTGCGAACAGCGCGAAGAAGACGATGAATCGAACGCTAAGTAGCAGGAGCTTTCGGCCCGGCGCGTCGGACAAATCTCTCAGCCCAGTAGAGCCAGAGAAGAAGGGAAAAAAGAATGATGATCGTCTGCCAGACATAAACGTGCAGGGCCTCGAACACGTGCAGCGAGAAGTACTTCCTCGCGAAGAAAAGGCTGATCACGCGCACTTCGTTGATGAGGAAGATCGCCGGCACTCCGATCAGCACGCCCATCGCCTTTTGCCTGACGCTCGCCGAATAGGCGAAAACGGCGGCGAGGTAGATGAGAAGCGCGGGGACGCCGTTGCATTCCTCCATGATGTTCAGCGACACGTCGTTCATCGAGACCATGGTGCCGTTGCGCGTCGAATCGAATCCGAGCGCCGCGAGGATCCACTGGCTCACCGCCGCGACGAAGTTCGTGAAGGGCTGGATGACGCCGCGATCGACTGGGCCCCACGAACGCAGGAGCCAAAGCGCCGCGATGAAGAAGCCGAAGAGCACGCAGATGCGCACGGACTCCCAGTTTCGTTGACGCTTCCGTCGCGCCGCGTCTGCGGCTTCGGCGTTTGGCTCGGGATCGGGCGACATCGGCTCACTTTCGTCGGCTTCCAGCAGTCCGCGAAACGGACGAACGAGCGTCCTATCGTAAGAATCTGCGGCGAAACTGGAACTCGCTTCCCTTGCCTTGCGAGACCGCGCCGCCCGGAAGACCGTCTGCAGCCGGCTTCCGGGCGACGCTCAGCCATGAAAGAGAATCGAGAAACGTTCCCTCCCTCCTCGCACCCGTTCACGATTTCGAATCCAGGGCACGCTCGCCCGGCGAGATGTCACCCGTTCAGACCGCAATATCCCATCGCGGTAGTTTCGCCGGTCGCGCATCTCCGAGAAGCCCGCCGATCGTGATGATCGTGTGGGTGATCGAACCGAGGACGCCGCGGGGCTTCCAGACGTCCATGCACGGTCCGGTACGTCCGTTGACCCTCACGCAGATGACATAGTGGGTGCCGCCCTCGTCGGCCGCGGTCCCCGGATAACCGGTTTGGCCGCCGCTTGAACCACCGGGCCAGTTGCCGGCGCCGTCCGACCCCGACGGCGGACTGCCGTTCGGAGTCTCTTCCGAGCCGTGCGACATGTCCGAGACAGTGACCCCGATCGGCGAATTCGGCGGGACATTCGAGACGTCGACGTTCAACACCCCGCCGTTCCAACTTGCGTGGATCTGCGGCGTCTGAGCGATGGCGGGCGCGGCCGCGAGCAGAAGCCCCGCAGAAAACAGAGCCGCCCGCGAAGCGGCAACGAAGCGAGCCAAGAGCATCATGACGGTATCCTCCCCCAAGAACGCCTCGAGGCGACTCTCGGCCGCGGCTACGTGCCGTGGCGCACAGAGAGCGTGACGTGGGCTTCGGTCCCGTCGTTCACTTGGACCTCGCACGTCGTGCCCTCAGTCGCCTCGTCGTCTCCACGCATCGCAACCACGACGTATCGCCCCGCGGGGACCCGGATCCGGAAGCGTCCCTCTGAGGTCGTCGTGGCCGTGAGCGGAAATCGTTCGCCTTCGAGCACGGCTCCGACGTGAGCGCCGACGACCCATCTCCCGGTGTCGGCGTCCACGACCGTGCCGTCGATGAATCCTCCCTGCGTTAATCGCAGGATGATGTCGTCTGCGTCGAGATCGCGAGGGATCACGAGCGAACTTTGAAGGGCCGGCGCGTGCGCCGCGTCCGACGCGACGATGGAGTACCGGCCGTGCGCGAGATCGCCGAATCGAAATGTGCCGTCGGGCCCAGTCGTCGTGCGGTGCATCGACCCGTCGATGGGAACGCCCTGAGCGTCCAAGAGCGCCAGTATCACGTCGGCGTCGGCGATTCCGCGATCGGCGACGTCGATCACGCGCCCTCGAATCGCGTTTCCGCCCCCGAAGGCGAGGTCGATGCCCTCCACGGTTTCGCCCTCGGCGACGTGGACGTCGTCGCGCTGAACGCGGCGATGATCGGCCAGCGTCGCGGAGACCTCGTAGGTTCCCTCCATCACGTCCGCGACCTCGAAGCGCGAGCCGTCGAGCCGTCCGGCCCTCGCGAAGAGTGCGCGCGACGACTTCGCCGGATCCGGGATGCGTGCTTCGACCGAAATCCACGACGGCATCGGATCGAGGCCGCGAATCGTTCCGCGGATGATCGCGGCGCGGTGAAGCAGGAAGTCGACGTCGTCGCTTCCGGTGTTCACGCCCCGCCGTGATGCGGGTGCGAATCGCAGCCCGTTCGGCGGACCATTGACCTCGACGGTGAACGTCTTTCGTGATTCGAGCCCACCGGCACGGTACCGTCCGTCGGCATCCGTCTCGACCTCGACGGGAACGAACACGCTTCCGTTGGAGGTGTTCTCGGGCACGACGACGACCCGGGCGCCAGCGATCGGTTGCTGCTTGGAATCGGTCACGCGACCGGAGATCGCGACGTCGGCGCTCGACAGGCGAATGGCGATCCGCGCCGTCTCGCCCGCGCGCAGCGTCACGCGCGTCCGATCGGGCGGCGGAAACCCCTTCGCGCTCGTGGCGACGGACCATTCGCCGGCCGCGAGCCCGGCGATGCGAAACGCTCCGGCGGTGTCGCTCGCGACTTCGGCGACGGGCACCTCGCGCGTCGCCGACTCGACGCGATACGCCGTCAACGCGGCGCCGCCGACCAGCGCGCCCGCGTCGCTTCGCACGTTGCCGTCGATCGTCGAACCGGGTTCGAGGACGAGCTCGACGCCGTCGCGATGCTCGGCGGGCGCAAGGAAGACGCCGGTCAGCCGACCATCGCCGAACGGCTCCAGGTTCGCGAGAATCGTGAGTGAGACGCCGGCGGGAACATCGTCGATCCGGAATCGTCCCGACTCGCCCGCGCGTGCGAGACATTCAGCGATCGTGTCGTAGCCATGAACTCGACGCGCCGTCCGACCGCTCCTCTCCACGACCCAACTGCCTTCGGGCGTGAGCCACGGGAAGACGAACGCGCCGACCGCAGGCGATCCATCGGGCTCGATCACGCGGCCCTCGAGGCTCGCGCGAGCGCGCATCGGCAGATCCAGCGAGAGGACTCGTGATTCGGGCGCGCGGTCGCGCATCGCTTGGGCCAGCGCGTCGCGGTCGAGCTCCCAGCCCGTGATCTCCACGCGAACTTCGTTTGGCTCGGGCGGCGGCTTCAGCGGCACGCCTCTCATGCGGTACCCGCCGTCGGCCTCGGATTTCGATTGAGCGCCGGCGCTCGTCGCGGCGCGGTAGAAGTAGATCGCGGCGCCTTCGATGCCGGAGCCGCTCGCGGCGTCGACGACCCGGCCCGACATCGTCAGTGCGGGCGTGAGTCGCAATTCGACGTCGGACGTCAGCGCGGCGGCATCGACTCCGGCGCGTCCCGGCGCGAAGTCGGGGTGTTCGGCGACGAGCGCGCCTCCGTTGTTCGTGATGACTGCCAGTCGAAATCGCCCGAATCGATCCGTCGTCGCCGACTCGCTCGAGCCTTCGCGTCGCACGGTCGCGCCCGCGATCCCTTCTCCCGTTTCGTCGTCACGGACGATTCCCGAGATCTCTCGCGCCGCTGCGGTCGACGGTGCCGGGTTTGCGCTGGATGCCGTCGCGTCCGCCGGGCGTGAGCCCGTCGACGCGTCCCGTCGTTCGGCGGGGACTTCGCCTCGAGTCGATGGTGAGCGACCGCGCGCCGGCTCGCTCTCTCTCGAGACGATCCACGCGACGCCGATCGTGACGACGACTCCGAAAACGGCGGCGAGCGTCCAACCGCTTCGACTCATCGCTGAGCACCTCCGTGAAGTCTCGGTCTCGAACCGGCAGGCCGAAATCGACGAACCAACGGAGTCAGTCGGTCGTCGCCGCGAAAAGTTACATGGAGGTCACGAGAAATCCGTCGAGAGACGCTCGCCTCACGGCGAACTATCGCCGGAGCGCTCGCAGTCGGACGCACGCTTCGTCGAGGAGCGGATCCTCGAGCGCGAAGCAGAAGCGCACCAGCCGCTTTCCCTCGGCCTCTCGATAGAACGCGCGGCCCGGCACCGACGCGACGCCGGTCCGTTCGAGGAGCTTGTCCGCCGCGGCTTGGTCGTCGTGCGCGTCGAGCGAGGACGAGTCGGCGAGCACGTAGTAGGCGCCCTCGGGCTCGAACGGCGAGAGCCCGCCGTCCTGAAGCGCCGCGCAAAGCCGATCGCGCTTCGCCTGATACTTGTGGCGTAGCCCCGTGAAGTAGTCGTCCGGCAGCGTGCGCATGGCATGGGCGACGCCGTGCTGCAGCGGCGTCGGAGGGCAGACGTTCAGGAGGTCCGAGACGAGGCCAATGCCGCGCGCCATCTCCTCGGCGGCGATCGCGTAGCCGATGCGCCAGCCCGTGATCGCAAACGTCTTCGACAGTCCCGAGATCGTCACCGTGCGCTCGCGCATTCCGGGCAGCGTGGCGAGGCTCACGTGCTCGCGCCCATCGAAGAGGATGTACTCGTAGATCTCGTCCGTGACGGCGACGAGGTCTCGATCGCGACACAGTTTTGCGATGGCGTCGAGGTCGGCGCGCGAGAACACCTTCCCCGACGGGTTCGCGGGCGTGTTCACGACGAGAAGGCGCGTCTTGTCGTTCACCGCGGCCGCGAGCGCTCGCGCGTCGAGCTTCCAGTCGGGCGGGGTCATCGTGACGAAGCGCGGCGTGACGCCGGCGACGAGCAGCGTGTTGTAGTGGTAGCCGTAGTACGGCTCGAACAGAACCGCCTCGTCGCCCGGATCCGTGAGCGCCAGCACCGCCGATACGAACGCGCCCGACGATCCGACCGTGACGACGACCTCGCGGTCCGGGTCGCACGGGATGCGGTTGTAGCCACGCACGCGATCCGCGATCGCGGTCCGAAGCTCGTCGATTCCCTCGAACTTCGAGTAGAGCGCCTTGCCTTCGCGGATGGCGGCGATCGCGCCCTCGCGCACCGCGTCGGGCGCCGGCATGTGGCAGACGCCCTGGCCGAGGTTGATGCCGTTCACGCGCAGGCACGCGCGGGTCATGGCGCGAATGGGAGATTGAACGAGTCCTGAGATGCGCTTCGCCGTCGGCTTTCTCATGGGCGACCATGATACGCGAATGCAATCGGGTCTTTACAACGTCGAGACGAATCACGAACATCTCGCGAGGCACCCGGGAACCCCCTCTCCGGTGCACCGAGGCTAGGGATATCTGAGATAGGAGGTCGTTCATGTCTACACCAGAGAGTCCGTCACCACGTCCCGACGAAACGACGCCAAAGCCGGCGGACGGGAGCGCGAACGCCGAGTTGGCAGTAAGCCGCCGCGCGTTCCTCGGTTCCGTGGGAGGTGCGTCTGCTGCCGCCGCGATCGTCGGCGGCATCGTCACGGTTCCGGCAATCGTCGGTGCGAAAGCGTCGCAGGCCGAGGGCTCGGACATCGGTCCGATGTCGGGGACGCAGCGTCGCAACGCTTCGTTCCACGTTCGAGTCGATGCCGCGAAACAGAACGCGCTGATTCCGATCCCGGACCACCCGGACAACGGCGACGAGGCACGCTACCCGAACAAGATCGGGAGCTACTCGAAAGGGCTTCCCCACGACGCCGATGGTGAGGTCAACCTCGTCGCGTACAGCTCGTTCTTGAATGCGCTCCACACGGGCCATCCCGCCGATTTCGAAGCGATTCAACTCGGGTGCCCGGGCAACCAGCGTCGACTCGTGAACCCGCAGTCGGGCGTTGCGTTCGATCTCCAGGGAACGGACTCGCACCAATTCGCGCAACCGCCGGCGCCCGAGTTCGCGAGCGCACAGGAGGCGGGTGAGATCGTCGAGAACTACTGGATGGCGATCCTTCGCGACGTGAACTTCCTCGACTACTCGGCGAGCTCGCTCGCGGCCTCGGCGGTCGCGGATCTCAACGCGTTGTCGGACTTCCGCGGACCGAGATCGGGCGGCAACGTCACGCCGGACGTGCTCTTCCGCGACGACCTGCCGGGATCGACGGTGGGTCCTTACATCTCACAGTTCATGTGGAAACCGACGCCGTTCGGCGTGGAGTTCGTCGATCGACACATGCGGACTCCGGTCGCCGGCATCGACTTCATGACTACGTTCTCGTCTTGGCTCGACGTCCAGAACGGTTGCGTGCCCAGCGCGTCTCTGACCTTCGATCCAACGCGCCGCTACATCCGCAACGGCCGCGACCTTTCGCAGTGGGTCCACATCGACGTCCTCTTCCAGGCGTACTTCAACGCATGCTTGATCCTGCTCACGCCGCCCGATGCATCGGATGCCAACAGCGGAGGAATCGGTTGTCCGCTCAATCCCGGCAATCCGTACAACGGTTCGGCGACGCAGGACGGCTTCGGGACGTTCGGTCCTCCCGGAATCAAGGCCCTGATGTGCGAGGTCGCCTCTCGGGCTCTCAAGGCCGTCTGGTATCAAAAGTGGTACGTGCACCGGCGGCTGCGCCCCGAAGTCTTCGCCGCGCGAGTGCACAAGAAGATCGTCGACAACACGCCGTATCCGATCCACTCCGACGTGCTGAACTCGACGGCGATCAACCGCATCTTCCTCGACCACGGAACGTACCTGCTGCCGATGGCGTTCCCGGAGGGTTCCCCGCTCCATCCGGCGTATGGTGCGGGACACGCGACGGTCGCGGGCGCGTGCGTCACGATCCTCAAGGCGGTCTTCGACGAAGACTTCGTGATCCCGAACCCAGTCGTTCCCAACGCCGCCGGAACGGCGCTCGTGCCTTTCGTCGGGCCGCCCCTCACGGTCGGCGGCGAGCTGAACAAGCTTGCTTCGAACGTCGCAACGGGTCGCAACATCGCCGGCGTGCATTGGCGGACCGATGCGGCAAGATCGCTGAAGCTCGGCGAGGCTCTCGCGATCAGCATCCTTCGCGACCAGCGCGGCCTCTACAACGAAACGTTCAACGGCTACACGTTCACGAAGTTCAACGGCGTTCGCATCACGGTTTGAGTCGCGTCGATTCGCGGGCGGGGAGGATGCCGTCGCGGCGACCTTCCCGCCCGTTCACTTTTCGCGATGCGCGTACTTGACGATGCGCACCTTCTCCAGCGTGACGAGGCCCTCGGGGATCATCTGGTCGAGAGTGGCGAGTAGCTGCTGGATGCGGTCGTCGGTGTCGACGATCTCGATGACGACCGGAAGGTCCTGCGAAAGCTGTAGGACTTTCGCGGTGTGGATGCGGCTGTGGGCGCCGAAGCCCATCGGGCCGTGAAGGACGGTCGCGCCGGCGAGGCCGAGCTCGCGGGCGCGGCGCACGATCGCCTCGAAGAGCGGTTGGCCCTGCCAGCGATCGCTGTCGCCGATGAAGACTCGCAGAAGGACGCCTTCACCGTTCGTGAGCATTGCCGGATCCTCCTTTGCTTCGAATTTCGGCGCGCCGACGTCGTCGGCCTCCCGGTGGCGGTAACGGACGACGAACGCCCGCTCGCGCGTGACGAGCAGATCTCCGAGGACCGGCGCGAGGCGCGTGAGCAGCGCGCCGATTCGCGCGGGCTCGTCGACCATCTCGACGATCACGGGCACGCGCTCCGTGAGCGAGAGCGCGTGCGCGTGCAGCGCCCGACCGGCGGCCCCGAACCCGGTGACGCCGCGAAGCGCGGTCGCGCCCCGACAACCGGCCGCGTGTGCCTCGAGCACGATGCGCTCGTACACGGGCTGCCCGTGCGAACGCTTCGACGAGTCGACGTAAACGCGAAGGAGCTCGTTTTCGCCCTGAAACTTCACAGCTTCTTCCCGAGCGCCATTCCGAGGAGCAGGGCCCCGAAGCCGACGCCGACGCTGAGGACGACATTGCCGAACGCGCGCAGCCACTGGCCATCTGCGACGAGCGTTTGAGTCTCGAGCTCGAACGTGGAGAACGTCGTGTACGCGCCGCAGAAGCCGATGCCGAGGAAGAGCCGCCATCTCGGGTCGAGCGTCCTCTCGGAAATCAGTACGACGAGCAAGCCGAGGACGAAGCTCCCCGTGACGTTGATGACCCACGTCGTCCAGGGAAAGCCCGAGTCGAGGCGCCGCGAGAGGAGATCCCCGATCAGATAGCGGGCGAGTGATCCGAGGCATCCACCCAGGGCCACGAGGCCGAATCGAGTGAGCACGTCCATGCGCCCCTCTCATAGCACATCGCCGGGCGCGCGCGAAAGGGCGGTCGTCAGAGCACGCGAGCCTCGCAACGCGTCCCTTCGTCGAAGGAACACAGATCCGGCGCCACCCACCGCATCCGCGCCTCGTCCGACATGAGGACCTCGCGCGTGTAGAAGCGCAGGAGGTAGAGCTTGTCGCCCATGCGCTCGAGCGCGGACGCGGCGAGCGTTGCGAGCGGCTGGCCGTGGTCTTCGGACGCGAGGAAGCGATCGAGCAAGGCGATCCACGCGAGCGTGATCGTCTCGTGATAGGCCGTTGCCGGACCGCCTTTGGCGGCGTTGAACCGACGCAGTCCGTCGCGCATGCGAGTCGTCGCTTCCATCGCTCCGTGGACGCGAACGGCGCGCAAGGCCACGACGATGTGCGCCGAGTGCGTCCATTCCTCCTTTGGAAGCGTGGCGTCCTCGAAGCCCGCGGCCCATCGCTCGATCGTCGCACCGGTCACGACCGCGCTCGCTTTCTGCCGCCGACCGGGAAGGCAACCGAGGGCGGCGTCGCCGACTCCTTCACCGTCGACAGCGCGATCGTCGTGCGCGTGCGCACCACGCCGGCGTGCGCCTTCAGGACCCCCGTGAGCAGGTGCTCGAGCGCATCGGTGTCCTTGCACCGCACTTTGAGCAAGTAGTCGTCGTCGCCCGCGACGTGGTGGCACTCGAGGACCTCGGCCGTGGCCATGACGCTTCGCAAGAACGCGGGGCGATCTTTGGCGCGGCCCAGCGAAACGGAAACGAACGCGGTGAGCTTGCACTCGACCTGGTGCGGATCGATGCGCGCTTCGTAGCCTCGAATCACGCCGCTCTCTTCCAATCGGTGCACGCGTTCCGCGGCAGCCGGCGCCGAGAGCCCGAGCGCTTCGCCCAGGTCGGCCCAGGAGATCCGGGCGCGACTTGCCAAGAGTGTGAGTGCCTTCGAATCAATTGAATCTAGTATCATTTTCATTCCTTTCGAATGTCATTGATAATATGTTCAATTGTTTCGACGGAATCAAGCTCAACGATGCCATCTCCATGGGGTCCGCGGAGAACGTCCGATCTGGACCCTGACGTTGCGGCTTCCCCGGATTGGAGTTCTCGAATCGGGAGGTTCTCGCCGATTCACTGGAGCGATCGAGAGGCGATGATCGAGTGGGACGCGGCAACTGCAGCCCGGCGCGACGAGATTCGAGTCGGGGCCGTGACGCCATCGAGTGCACTCGGCCGCACGCGCATCCGCCGTTTCGTTCCGAGCCACTCTTTCCAATTCGCGTTTGCGAACCGTGCCCCGAGTCGCTTAGACTTTGACCCTGAAATACGTGAGTGGGCAGTGGTCGCCTCCGCACGCTGGGATAGAGCACATCTCTCGACGACAGTCGCCGGGCCTCATCGCCCGGGCATGTTCTTTCATCTGTAGATTCGTCGGCAATGACGAGGGGATGACATGGAAGCGAAGCATCAAGATCCAACGAAGACTCCAACCGAACTTCAATCGAGTGCCCCGACACCCGTGGTGTCGGGCGGCGACGAGACAAAGCTTTCGGTATCGCGACGCGGATTCCTCGGCACGGTGACCGGCGCTGCGGCCGTTGCCGCCGCGGGCGGCGCGGCGGTCGTCGGCCTCCCATCGATCGTCGGATCGAAGGCGGGATCGGCGTTCGCCGACGAACTCGGACCGTTCGGCGCCCGAAAGCGAAGGAACCGAGCCGCCCGAATCCGCCAGAACGCGGCCTATCAGAACTACCTGATCCCCGTTCCCGATCACGCGACGAACGGCGACGAACAGCTGTTCTCGAACAAGATCGGGAGCTACTCAAAGGGACTTCCTCATGACTCGCGCGGCGAGGTGGATCTCGCAGCGTACGGCACGTTGATCCACGCTCTCACGACCGGCGACCCGGCCGACTTCGAAGCGATCACGATGGGTTGCCAGGATTCGACCCACCAGGTGAAGCTGACGAACCCGCAGGCGGGTCTGGCGTTCGATCTGGAGGGAACCGATTCTCACCAGCTCGCGCTGCCCCCGGCGCCGAGGTTCGACAGCGCAGAGGAGGCCGGAGAGATCGTCGAGAACTACTGGATGGCTTTGCTTCGCGACGCGAGCTTCACGGACTTCGCGTCGAACTCGCTCGCAAGCCAAGCCGCTGAGGATCTCTCGCGGATGTCGGATTTCCGTGGGCTGAAGAGTGGCGGTCAGGTCACTCCGAACACACTCTTCCGCGGCACCATGCCCGGGTGCGAGCTGGGTCCGTACATCTCGCAGTTTCTTTGGAAGAACTGCCCGTTCGGTGTCGCGTACGTGGAGCAACGAATGCGCACGCCGCTCGCCGGCACACGGAACGACTTCATGACGGACTTCCACGACTGGCTCGAGATCCAGAACGGCTGCGTGCCAGCCAATGCGCTGACGTTCGACCCGGTGCGTCGCTTCATCCGCAACGGTCGCGATCTCGGTCAGTGGGTGCACATCGACGTTCTGTACCAGGCGTACTTCCATGCGATGTTGATCATGCTCACGCCCCCGGATCCATCGGATGCGCTGATCGGGGGCGGCATCGGCGCTCGGCTCAATCCGGGTAACCCGTACGTGCACTCGCGAACTCAAGACGGCTTCGGCACGTTTGGTGGACCGCACTATGCAACGGTTCCGGCAGAGGTCGCAACGCGTGCGCTGAAGGCCGTCTGGTACCAGAAGTGGTTCGTCCACCGCCGCCTTCGTCCCGAGGAGTTTGCGGGGCGACTTCACGTGAAGCTCACCCAGAACACGGACTATCCGATCCATGGGGACGTCCTGAACTCCGCGGCATTGACTGCGGTGCACAACCGATTTGGAACCTATCTCCTACCGTTGGCGTTCGCAGAAGGCTGCCCGACGCACCCGGCGTACGGCGCCGGCCACGCGACCGTCGCGGGCGCGTGCGTCACCATCTTGAAAGCGCTGTTCGACGAGCACTTCGTGATTCCAAACCCGGTCGTGCCGAGCCCTGATGGTCTCACGCTCGTTCCGTACACCGGAGCGGACGCGGAACAACTCACGGTCGGCGGCGAACTGAACAAGCTCGCCGCGAACGTCGCGATCGGCCGAAACATCGCGGGAGTACACTGGAGATCGGACGCGACCGAGTCGCTGAAGCTCGGCGAGGCGGTGGCGATCTCGATCCTTCGCGATCAGAAGCTCTGCTTCAACGAGAATTTCAGCGGCTTCACGTTCACGAAGTTCGACGGCACTCGCATCACGATCTGAACTCGAGATCACTGCGGCCCGGGGCTCGATCGAAAGCCTCGGGCCGCTTTTTCATCGGAAGGGCGGCCGATGCACCTCGTCGTCAGCCTCAGCCCGTGCCTCGACGAGGTCTACGTGCTCGACGCCCTTCGGCCGGGCGCCGTGCTCGCCGGAATGGACCCGATCGTCCATGCCGGGGGCAAGGGCTCGAACGTCGCGCGTGCGCTGCGATCGCTCGGATGCTCGGTGACGCTATTAGGCGCTTTTGGAGGAGCCACGGGCGAACGCATTGCCGGCGAGCTGAAGCGCGAGCGTATCGACACGGTCTTCGTGCCGGCGGATGGAGAGTCGCGCCGCTGCGTGATCCTCGTGGAGCGTCGCTACCGTCGCCAAACCGTCCTCAACGGGACGGCGCCGCCGATTCCTCCACGCTCGCTCGACCGACTTTGCGGTCGGCTCTCGCGCGCGCTCGACGCAGGCGCCGCCGCGGTCGTGCTCACCGGGAGTCTTCCGCGCGACTGCCCGCGGGAGGTGTATGCGAAGATCGCATCGCTCGCCGCTCGTGCCGGCGTGCCGCTCCTTCTCGACTCGAGCGGTGCCGGGCTGAACGCGGGCCTGGCCGGTCGATCGGTTCCTTCGATCCTCAAGGTGAATCGCCGCGAGCTGCGGTCGCTCGCGGCCGGTGGCAGCGCGGCGCGCGGCCGCGAGCCGTCGCTCGCCGAGACGATGCGAGCGGCGCAGCGCACTCGGCGGCGCTTCGGCGTGAGAGAAGTCGTGGTCACGGGCGGTGTCGCCGACGTCGTGGCCATCACCGGCGGCAACCGCCGGCTCGTGGCGCGCCCGCCGCGCGTCCGCTGCGTGAACGCCGTAGGCTCGGGCGACGCGTTCGCGGCGGGGTTCGTCGCCGACGTCGCCGCGCCGCTCGAACATCGACTCGCGCGCGCGATCGCGGCCGGCGCCGCGAACTGCGAGGAGCTTGCGCCGTGCCGCCTCAGCGCCACCCGCGTCGATGCGCTCGCGAAGCGGATTCTGCCCCGAGTCGCCGCCGTTCGTTAATCTATCCGCGATGCGCAGCGACTCGTCGCCCCTCGAAGGGCCGTATCCCGCGATGTCGACGCTTCGTTCGTTCGTTTCCGACTCGCTCGCTTCACGCGATGAATCGGCGCGCGAATCGAGGGGTCGCTCGATTCTCCCATCGGTGACCGATGGAGACTGAGTGCCGAGCCGCCCCCGCGCGCGCACGCGACGAGCGGCGACCTCGCGTCCTCGGCATGTCGCGCCGCGCGGTGGTCTTGATCGTTTCGGCCGTGGCCGTCGCTGCATTCAAGCTTTGGCTCACGAGCGGCGACGACATCGTCGCGTCGGCGACGCCTTACGATCAGCAGCGCTTCGCGGAGATGGCGAAGAGCCTGATCGACGGCAACTGGCTCGGCAACTACGACCATCTCACGCTCATCCGCGAGCCCATCTATCCGATCTGGATCTGGTTCGTCCACGCGATCGGCGTGCGCCTTCACGAGGGGATGGAATGGCTCGTCATCTTCTCAGCGCTCGCCTTTTCTAGCTCGCTGCTGTCGGCCGGCGTGTCGACGTGGTTCTGCGTGGCGACGAACGCAACCATCGTTCTCCTGCCGTACGGGACGTGGTTGAACTGCGATCTGCGATCGGAGACGCTCTACGCGCCGCTCTTGCTCTTCTCGTTCGCGGCGCTCGTCCGCGTGCTCGTCGTCGACCGCTTCGCGAGCCGCGCTCGCAATGCGCTTCTCGCCGGCCTCGCGCTCGCGCTCGTGTGGCACACGCGCGACGAGTCCTTCCTGGTCGCGATCCTCCTCGCCACGCTCGGCGCGATTCTCGTGCGACGCGCCACTCGTTCGGGGAGTCCGCTGCGCGACGCGATCATTCGCGCCGTCGCGCTCGTCGGGCTCGCGATCGTGCCGATCGCTTGCACTCATCTCGCGATTCGAGCGGTCAACGCGGCAAGGTACGGAGAGTTCATCGTGACCGAGCCTGAATCGACGAGCTTCCTCGCCGCCAAGAAGGCTCTGTTCCGGATCCGGCCCGACACCTCGCGCCGGCTCGTCGCGTTGCCAGCCGCGTCGCGGCGGCGAGCGTACGCGGTGAGCCCTTCGCTCGCCGAAACGCAGGACCTCGTAGAAGGGAAGCTCGGAGTCAAATGGACGAAGAGTTGCTGTCGCGCCGTCGACGTGTGCGACGACATCGGCGACGCCTGGTTCTTCTGGTGTCTGCGCGAAGCCGCGAGCGCTGTCGGTCATCATCGATCGGCGTCCGAGGCGGCGCGCTACTACGACGCCGTGGCGAACGAGTTGAACGCGGCTTGCGACGATGGACGGCTTCCGAGTCGCTTGGTGTTGAATGCGCACCTGAGTCCGGACTACGCAGCGTACCTGCCCTGCCTCGGCTCGTCGTTCTTGCGCGTTCTCGGGGTCATGTGGCAACCGTCGCCCCTGCCGTCGAGAGACGGGCCGGGACTCGCCGCCGGGGTGCGCCGGCTCTTCGACACCGTTGCACGACGGGCCCGGCCGCGGACGATCTACCCGTCCATTCGCGTTCGCGGTTGGACGTTCGATCTCGACGATCCCGTCGTGAAGGTGATGCTCCGGGGTCCGGATGGTCGCGA
This sequence comes from Planctomycetota bacterium, assembly GCA_016178505.1. Taxonomy (GTDB): domain Bacteria; phylum Planctomycetota; class JACOTG01; order JACOTG01; family JACOTG01; genus JACOTG01. The sequence goes on along the minus strand of JACOTG010000310.1, from coordinate 2,213 downwards.
GCTTGCGGCCACGTCGCAATTCACCGATCGCCCGGAGATTGCGCAGCGGTATGCCGAAGTGGGGGTCCGGGACGTCCCCGTGCCGATCGGCTTCGAGATCGCGTTCGAGGAGTCGGGCCGCGATGCCGCGAAAGGAGCCGCGAACCTGGTGTTCGTGAAGGCGAGCGGCGCGGAATCGCCGGGGCGTCTCGTGGTGCGCGAGTGGGACTGGACTCCGTTCTCGTTCGGGATCGACTCGATCGAGGGGCTCGGCTCGAGTTCGCCACTCTGCCGCGGCGTCCAAGCGGCGCTGGTGTCCGCTCACGTCGCCGTTGCCATCGGCGTGAGCTGGGCTGCCGTTGCCGCGGCTGCAATCCTGCTCTTGTTGCGCCGCCGAGTGCCGAGGGTCGCCGACGATTTCGGTCCAGCAATCCTCATCCTCGTTGGCGTCGCTGTCGCGTCGAGGCTTGCGCTCCTCGCCCTGATCGACGCGTCGTCGTTTCCCGGCAACCAGCCTCGATATGTCTACCCAGTGATGGCTCTATACCTCGCCGGCGCCGCGCTCCTCGCTCAACGTGGAGGCACGGCGTTGTGGGACTTCGTGCGCCGTCGGAGGGCTCAGCGTTTCGGTGCGAGCGCCGCGACGAAGTGCAAGTGACGCTCGAACACGAGCGATGCGGGAAACGGGTAGAGCCCGATGCGGTCGGACCGCTCCTCCTCGCGCAATCGAGCCCCTTCGAGTGCGCGCGACCACGCAGCGTCGTCGAAGTAGCGGTATTCGAGCCGCACGCCGTGGGGCGAATTGCCGACCCAGTCCATGAATCGAAGCGTGAGCCGATCCCACGCGTTCCGCTGGATGTGATCCTTGACGATCACGCGTCTTGCGGCGACCCGCGCGCACTCGGCGAGCAGTGCTTCCGGCTGCGCGGCGTGGTGCAAGACATCGACGAGGAGAACGACGTCGACCGACGCGTCGGCTCGCGGAACGTGGACGCCGTCGAATGCCCCGACTGGAATCCGGGGATCCGGCCGAACGAGCACGTCGACTCCCGTTGCGTCGAGGTCTCGAATCGAGCTCGTGACGAAAGCAGCGACGTCACCGCTTCCCGCGCCGACGTCGAGCAGCGTCCGCGAGCCCGGAGGCACGAATGCGGCGATGGCACGCCCAAGCCGCGCGACGCGCCGCCCGAATACGAGCTTGCCGTGCAGCGTTCCCACCGCATCGACGAGCTTCGACGGCGCCGCCACTCGCGAATGCTCCTCCTCGATCGTTTCGGAGTCGGACGAAAATCGTTCCATCTGCTCGCTCGAAGCGGGATGGAGGCTCCGGCCCGGACTCGGGTGAATCGAGCGCGCACTTTACCAGACTCGCGCGATCTCAAGCCGGCCGATGCGTTACGACGATAGCGTTCTCGTCCGAAACGGCTCGGAGCCGAGTGCCGGCGTGTGCGGGCGGGGACACGGTGCCAAGTGACGGCACATGCTCTCGCCGGCGACGAGCGTCGTTGGCAGGACGCGTCGACAGGGTAGGAGCTCAACGATGATCGTGCGGCGAGACCTGAGGGCACTCCTGATCCTCGCTGTCCCAATCCTCGCCGGCTGCGGACCCGAGCCGGCGATGCCGCTCCGACTCGGCATCAACTCGTGGCCGGGGTACGAAGTGATGTACCTCGCGCAGGAAAAAGGTCTGTTCGCGGCAGAAGGCGTGAACGTACGGCTCGTCGAATACAGCTCGCTCGGCGACACACGGCGTGCCTTCGAGCGCGGCAGCGTCGACGGGATGCTGTGCACGACCGTCGAGTTGCTCCAAGCCCGCGAACGGTCGACGCGCCGTCCCGTCGCAATTCTCATGACCGACTTCTCGAACGGATCGGACGTGATCCTGGCACGCGAGGCGGTCTCGTCGGTCGCCGATCTCCGGGGCAAGCGCGTCGGAGTCGAAGTCGCCGCGCTGGGTCCGTTCCTCCTTTCCCGCGCGCTCGAACGCGCGGGCCTCGAACTCGCCGACGTCTCGCTGGTTCCGATGGATCAGACGGACATGCCCCGCGCGATCACCGAGGGACGCGTCGATGCCGTGGTCGCGTATCCACCGGCATCCACCGAGACGCTGCGCGGCGGCGCGATTCGCACGTTGTTCACGAGCGCGGAAATCCCCGCCGAAGTCGTGGACGTCGTCGTTCTCGATGCAGCGATCCTCGAGCGCCGGGCCCTGGACGCGGAAGCGATCGTTCGCG
>JACOTG010000067.1 GCA_016178505.1 Planctomycetota bacterium | reverse complement strand
TCGCGCGAAGAGCTTGAACTTGACCGCGCCATCGGTGGCGAAGACCGCACGCACGGGATTGCCGCTCGAGTCCGCCACGGAGGCGACGTAGCCGATCACGGGATCGCCGTGCGCGTCTTCCCCCGAAACGGCGAGCCGCCCGGTGCGCGGGAGCGTGACGTCCACGTGCGCCGCTTCGTTGGGCGCGATCTCGACCTCGACCGCCCCGGGCCGCAGCCACTCGTTCTCGGAGAAGACCGTCACCACGTACGCGCCGGGCTCGAGATCGGGAACGACCTCGCGACCGAAGATGCTCTGCTCGCCGTGGTCGAGAAGATCCGCGACGATCTTGGAAGCGCGCTCGACATCGCCGATCGTCGTCCGCTCGCTCCCGAGGCGCGTCCGGTGCATCCACACGAACGACCCGGCGACGGGCTCGCCGCGATCGTCGTGCACCGCCACGCGCAACGACCCCGTGGCCGTTTCGTGCTTGCGAACGAGAGTCAACGTGAGGTCCGTCGCGGCTTCCGCATCGTCGAGCACGACGTCTCGCGGCGATGCCGCCTCGTATCCGCGCGAGGTCGCAAAAAGACGGTACGCTCCCGGCTGGACCTCGCGCCCGAACTCCAAGATCGCGCCGCGCTCCCAGGCGAACTCGAGCGCGGCAGGATCGGCGGACGGGCCGTCCGCTCTCGATTGCAGTGCACCCCACGCGTTCGACAGCAGCTCGCCCGTCTCGGAGTCGACGCAGCGCACGCGCAACCGCGACGCGCGCGTGACTGTGAGATCGATCGCCGACGCGGGCGCGAGCACGCGACGAGGAAGCACGGCCTCGCCACCGGAGGCACGAAACGCCGACTCGGCGACGTCGACGACGCACTCGGACCCCGCGCGAAGACCGTCGACCGAGTACTCGCCGCGCGGATTCGTCCTCCCGCGGCGCTTCACGCCATCTGATTCGATCGTGACGGCAAAGCCGCCAAGGGGCTGGCCGTCGCCGCTCGTCACGCGCCCCGAGATCGCGACGCCATCGGGGAGCACGACGTCGACTCCGCGCCGTCGCTCTCCGGCGACGAACGAGACGCCGTCGATCCGGGTGGGCTGGAAGTGGTCCGCAGTGATCGCGAGACTCGCGACTCCGGTCGTCGTGACGGGGATCCACCAATGTCCGGCCAGATCCGTGACGAACTCGCGCGAGTCGTCCGCTGCAGCCGCGGGCGAGAACGACGCGCGAACGAGAGCGCCCGCGACCGGCATCCCCGCATCGTCGCTGACCTGACCGGAAATCCAACCCCCGCTCCAATCCGTCGAGTCGCCCGTCGGCGCCTCCGGCGGCCCCGTTGCGCTCGAGGTCAGCGTCGGGTCCGCCGTCGGGACCCCGCGACCGCCAACGCGATTCCGGACGGAGGTCGCGCACGCAGCGAGCCCGATCGCGAGCGCGACCGTCACGGGGAGCGCGCATTTCATGGTCCGGAATCCTTCACACTGGGGGCATCGATCGAGCGCGACCACTCTACCTCTGCCCGTGCGGCGCAGCGCGGCTACGGCGTCGCGGTGATCTTCACGCGGACGCGGTTGAGGCCGGCGATGCCGCCGCGCTCGCCGCCGATCTCCGTGACGGTGAAGCGCAGCATGCCGTCGGCCGCGGGGAAGCTCGGGCTCTTCGAGAGGTCGGCGAACGCCTTCGTCACCGCGTCGGCGACGGCCTTATCGAACGAAAGTCCGTCCCCGTAGCCCTCGAATTGTTTCGCGGCCGGCGCCGCCGGTTGCGATTCCGCTTTCACGCAGCCACTCGACGCGAGCGATCCGACGACCCCGCCCACGCAGCCGGCGACGAGCGCCGCGACGATCACCATCCGCGATGAGTTCACGATGACGCCTCCGCTTTCTTCACGAGCTCTAGGAACTCCGCCTCGGTGAGGATTTTCACGCCGAGCTTCTTCGCCTTGTCGAGCTTCGAGCCCGCGTCCTCGCCCGCCACGACGTACTCGGTCTTCGCGGACACGGAGCCGCTCGCGTGTCCGCCTTGCGATTCGACGAGCGCCTTCGCGTCCTCGCGCTTCATCGCGAGCGTGCCGGTGAAGACGAACGTCTTGCCCTCGAGCGCGCCGCCCGCGGGCCTCTCTTCCGGCGCGATCTCGAGGCCGACCTTCTCGAGCCGCCGCACCAGCTCGCGATTCAACGGCTCGTCGAAGAACTGGCGAATTGCCGCGGCCAGCTCGGGGCCGACCTCGCGCACGCGCTGCAGGTCGTCGACGCTCGCGGCTTCGATCGCCGCGACGGTCGGAAACGCGCGCGCGAGCACCTTCGCCGTGACCTCGCCAACGTGGCGGATGCCAAGCCCGTGGAGGAGCCGCGAGAGCGTCGTCTTCTTCGACTTCTCGATCGCCGCGAGCAGATTGTCCGCGGACTTCTCGCCGAACAGCTCCAGCTCGACGAGCTGTTCTTTTCGCAGCGCGTAGAGATCGGCGACGTCTTTCACGAAGCCGCGCTCGACGAGCTGCTCGACGGTCTTGTCACCGAGATGCTCGACGTCCATCGCGCGCTTCGACGCGAAGTGGCGGATGCGTTCCTTCACCTGTGCCGGGCACGCCGCGTTCACGCATCGGTGCGCGACCTCGTCCTCGATCTTCACGATGCCCGAGCCGCAGACCGGACATTTCTCGGGCATGCAGAACCGCTCGCCGCGACCCCGGCGATCGGGATCGACGACCTTCTCGACCTCGGGAATCACGTCGCCCGCGCGATGCACGAGCACGGTGTCGCCGATGCGCACGTCCTTGCGCGTGACCTCGTCTTGATTGTGAAGCGTCGCGCGGCTCACCTCGACGCCGCCCACGCGCACGGGCTCGATCGCCGCGACGGGCGTGAGCACGCCCGCGCGCCCGACCTGCACGAGGATGTCGTCGACCACTGTCGTGGCTTCGATCGGCTCGAACTTGAACGCGAGCGCCCAGCGCGGGCTTCGCGACTTCATGCCGAGCCGGCGCTGCTGATCGACTCGATCGACCTTGATGACCATGCCGTCGATCTCGTACGGCAGCGACTCGCGCTTCTCGTGGAGGTTTCGGTACGCGACCACGACGTTCTCGATCCCATGGCAATCGCGCGCGAGCGGGTTCACGTGGAAGCCGAACGCCGAGAAGCGATCGAGCATCTCGCGGTGGCGCTCGAATGCGATGCCTTCCGCGCTGCCGATCGCATAGGCAAAGAACCGCAGCGGCCGCGACGCGGTGACGTGCACGTCGAGCTGGCGCAGCGAGCCCGCCGCCGCGTTCCGCGGGTTCGCGAACGGCGCCTTGCCCGCCTCTTCCTGCGCGCGGTTGAGGTCCGCGAACTTCGCCTTCTCGAAGTAGACCTCGCCGCGCACTTCGAGGAGCGCCGGCAGCTCGTCGCCGCGAAGCCGCAGCGGAATGGTCTTCACCGTGCGGAGGTTTGGCGTGACGTCTTCGCCCGTCGTGCCGTCGCCGCGCGTCGAGCCGCGCACGAACACGCCCTTCTCGTAAACCAACTCGATCGCGAGCCCGTCGATCTTCGGCTCGGCGACGTAGTCGACGGCCGCGTCTTCCGCGAGGGCGAGCCCGCGCTTCACTCGCGCGTCGAACTCGCGCACCTCCTCGACCGAAAACGCGTTGTCGAGGGACAGCATCGGGATCGAGTGGCGGACGGCGCCGAACTCGGTTTGCGGCGCGCCGCCCACCCGCTGGGTCGGCGAGTCGGGCGTGACGAGATCGGGGTGTACCTCTTCGATCTCGCGCAGTTCGCGGAAGAGGCGGTCGTACTGCGCGTCGGAGATCTCGGGCGCGTCGAGGACGTGGTAGAGGTGGTCGTGGTGCTGGATCTCGCGGCGCAGCTCGCGCGCGCGCTTCTCGGCGTCTCTCCGATTCACGGCGCGCTACTTGGGCTGCGGCTCCCACTTCTGACTGTAGACGGGCGGGGCCGAGGGGACTTGGACCCGGATGCAGCCGTTGCCGGTCTGCGTGTGACAGCCGTTGCAAAGCTGGATCGCATCAGGGTAGAGGTCCTTGAACGCTCCGCCGTCTTTCTTCGCGATGACTTCGGACTCGATCTTGGCGAGCGGCCCCGACTTCATGGCGTCGACGAGTCCTACGAGGTTCACGCCGTTCTTCTCCGGGAGCGCGATCGCGGCTTGGTCGAGCGCTTCCTTGACCTCTTTGATCTCGAACGTCGCGAGCTCCCAGTTCTCGTAGTTCACCGCATAGTAGAGCTTCGCGAAGTCCGACTGCACGCTCCTCATGAACTCGCCCGGTCCGGGCATGAGCTTCTCGAGCGCTTCGAGGCGCTTCTCGAGGCGCGCGGCGGCATCGGCGAGCGTCGGCGGCGCCGGCGGATTGTTGGAGTTCGCTTGCACGAGAAGCACGCCAACGCTCGTCGCCAATGCCGCAACGAGTCCGACCCCGAGCCCTTGCTGGAGAACCGACATCCAATTACCTCCTGAAGCTGGCCGTCTCGGCGCGCATCGCGGACGGCCGCACACGCTCATACCAAACCCGCGAAGCTAGGTCCATTGCGGCTCTCAGCGCCCTCGCTTGCGCGGCCCGTGAAGCGCCTTCAGGAACGCGGCAGGCTCCGCGATCGTGTTGAGGACGTCTTGCTTCTCGAGCCAGCCGCGCCGGGCCGTCGAGACGCCCCAGCGCACGAGGTCGAGATGCCGCGGGCTGTGCGAGTCCGTCGAGATGACGATCTTCACGCCCATCTCCTTCGCCATGTGTGCGTGGACGTCCGAGAGGTCGAGTCGATCGGGGTACGCGTTGATCTCCATCGCGACGCCGTGCGACGCCGCGGCTTTGATCATGCGCTCGACGTCGACCTCGAACGCACTCCGCCGTCCGATGATGCGCCCGGTCGGATGCCCCACGACGTCGACGAGCCCCGACTCGATCGCGCGCACGACGCGGTGCGTCATCTCCTCCCTCGGCTGGCTCATCTTCGAGTGCACGGACGCGATCACGACGTCGAGATCAGCGAGCACGTCCGAGTCCATGTCGAGCGCGCCGTCGCCGAGGACGTCGACCTCGATCCCCTTGAAGATGCGGATGCCGTGCGACGTCGCGTTCGCGGCGTCGATCGCCGCCATCTGCGCGCGCAACCGCGTCGCGTCCATTCCGCGAGCGACCGTCAGCGATTGGCTGTGGTCCGTGATCGCGACGTAGCGATAGCCGCGCTCGCGCCCGGCCGCGGCCATCTCTTCGATCGTCGCCGCGCCGTCCGTCTCGCGCGTGTGCATGTGCACGTCTCCGCGCACGTCGCCGAGGTCGACGAGCGTGGGGAGCGCGCCCTTCTCCGCCGCCTCGATCTCGCCGCGATTCTCGCGAAGCTCGGGCGGGATCCACGGCAGACCGACCTCGCGGAAGACGTCGGCTTCCTCGGCGCCGCTGATGCGCTCTTCTTCGCCGCTCTTCGTCACGCGAAAGACGCCCCACTCGCTCACCTTCAAGCCCATGCGCTTCGCGCGGTCGCGGATGGCGACGTTGTGCGTCTTGCTCCCCGTGAAGTAGTGGAGCGCCGCGCCGAAAGACTCTTCGGGCACGACGCGCAGATCCATCTGGATGCCGTTTCTGAGGTGCACGCTCGTCTTCGTGTCGCCGCGTGCGATCACCTCAGAGACGGAGTCCCACTCGACGAGCGCGGCCATGACCGCCGGCGCGATGGCGTCCGGCGCGGCGACGAGCACGTCGAGATCGCCGACGGTTTCCGCGCAGCGTCGAAGGCTGCCGGCGAACTCCGCGCGCGCGACGCCCCGCACCGCGCGCAGCCGCTCGAGCGCCGTGATCGCGTACGGGTATGCCTGGTACGCGGGGTAGCGACCCGAACGCGTGCGAAACGCCTCGATGCCTTTCAGGATCTTCTCTTCCTTCTTCTCGCCCATGCGATCGAGGCCGCGCACCTTGCCGGCCCGCGCCGCTGCTTCGAGGCTCGCGAGGTCGGTGACGCCGAGCTCGTCGTGGAGTTTCTTCGCGGTCTTCGGTCCGACGCCTTCGACGCGCATCACCTCGAGGAGCCCGCGCGGAACCGACGGCGCCACGGCTGCAACGTCGTGCGTCGATCCGGTGCGCAGGATCTCCCGGATGCGCGTGGCGATCCCTTCGCCAACTCCCGGGATCGATTGCAGCGCGCCCGCCTCCGCCATCGACTCGAGGCGCTCCGTGAGCCCCTCGATCGTCTGCGCCGCATTTCGCAACGCGCGAATTTTGAACGCGTTCTCGCCTGCGATCTCCATGAGATCGGCCGCTTCCGAGAGAGCGCGCGCGACGTCCACGTTCTCCACCGGTACCTCCAGCTCGTTGACTTCGCTACGGAATCGGGACAAAACAACCGAATTGGATCTCGTGCGTCGGGCGGTTTTACCGTGAACGGCTGCGTTTGTGGGGGACTCCACGCGCGATGAAAGCAACGACGACCTTTCTGACGTCTGTCGTGGGACTCGCCGCGCTTGCCGCGCTCGCGGCCAATCTCGTGGCTGCGCCGGCGACGAACACTCGCAGGGTCGAGCCGAAATTCCTCGCTCTCATCGTTCTCGACGGTTGCCGGCCGGACTATCTCGACCTCGTGCCGATGCCGAACCTCGACGCTCTGCGCCAACGAGGCACGACGTTCGACCGCGCGTGGGTCGGCCAGCTCGTGAACAACACGCCGCCGAGCCACTCGACCATCGCGACGGGGTGCTTTCCTCGCCGCCACGGAGTCGTGAGCTTCTTCTGGAAGAACCCGGCCACCGACGAACTCGACGACGCGACCGCGCTGTCGGCCGTGATGGACGGACGATTCGGCGGGATCATTCGCGACTCGAAGGTGCCGTCGTTCCTCGGGCTCTTGCGAGCGAAGAGCAAGAAGGGGGTGCGGGGGTACGCGATCAGCTCGCACAAGTACTACGCCGCTGCCGGCATGGGCGCGCTCGAAGCGGACACGATCCTGTTCGCCGTGCCGGCGGGAACCGGGGCACAGTCCGTGGAGCAGCGCGAGGAAGGCGCGAGTGCCACGGTCACGTTCACACCCGGCTCGGTCATCGGGCACGCGGCGCCGCCGCGGATCCTCTCCGATCCGCAGTTGAACGTACCGCTCGTCTCGAAAGAGGGGGACATGAACGGCTGGGCCGTCAATGCGGCGCTGAAGCTCTTCGAGCGTGATCCGTGCGAGGTGCTCTACTTGAACTTGTGCGAGACCGACGAGGTCGGGCACATGACGGGAGCGTCGCGCGAAGCGATGAAGCCCGTGATGAAGGCGCTCGACGCGCAGCTCGGAAGGCTCGTCGACGCTTACAAGAAGATCGGTCGCTACGACGAAACGGTGTTCGTCGTCACCGCCGATCACGCGATGATCCCGAACCGGCACGTCGTCGAGCTGCCGTCGCCGACCGCCATCGCCGAAACGTTTCCACCGGCCGAACGAGCCGAGCGCGCGTCGCAACTGCGACCGGGATTCGTCGTCGCGAGGCCGCCTTACCTCTGGGTCAAGAATACCGAGGACGCGGGCGTGTTCGCCGAGGGGTTCGCACGGACGCAATCGAGCGGCGTGCGCGGGGTCTTCTACAAGCACAAGGCGCCGAACGGGAGCTTGGAGTACTTGCCGGCGACGACGACCGCGAATCGGTTGCCGCAGCCGCTCATCGACGCGTATCTCTACCTGCTTTCGACGATGGCATGCCCGAACGGGCCGGACATCGTGCTCGCCACCGAGGAGGACACGCTCTTCGGCTCGGGAAAGGCGGGGACGCACGGCGGACACGTCACGTTCACGTGGGACGTGCAGCACATCCCGATGATCCTCGCGGGTCCCGGCATTCGCGCCGGAGCCGTATCGCACGCGCCCGCGCGCCTCGCCGACATCGCGCCCACCCTCTCGCGCCTGTTCGGCCTCGACCCGAGCGCCATGGACGGCGTCGTCATCACCGACGCGCTCGAATCCGCGGCACCGAACGACGAAGCGCGCACGTCGTGGGTCTACAAAGAAATCGCCCGCTACCAGGACGCTCTCCGCCAAACCCAATGACCTTGACGAAGTCACGGGTCGTGCTCGTCGAGACGAAGCACGGCGGCAACGTAGGGTCGGTCTGCCGCGTGATGAAGAACTTCGGGTTCGAGCGGCTCGTGCTCGTGCGGTCGCGCGCGGACGCGCAGCCCGAGGCTCGCGAGCTCGCGTACGGATCGCACGACGTCCTTCGCCGCGTGGAGCACGTCGACTCGCTCGAGGAGGCCCTCGCCGGCGCGTCGCGCGTCGTCGGGACCGCGGGTCGCGCCGGGCGGTTCGGCGACGACTACCTCGCGCCCGAGGAGATGGCGGCGCTCCTTCGATCGTTCGAAGCCGAGCCGGCCGCTGCGCTCGTGTTCGGCCCCGAGGACCGCGGCCTTCGCGCGCGCGAGCTGGACCGCTGCGACTGGGTCGTTCGGGTCCCCACGGAAGCGTCCCGCGCGTCGATCAACCTCTCCCACGCCGTCGCCGTCGTGACGTACGCCGTCCGCAGCGCGTACCTGAAGACCGCCGCGCCGCGTGCCGACGCGTCGCTCGAAAAACGCGAAGCCCTCGTTCGCCACGCCGTGCGCGCGCTGACGAAGGTTGGCTTCATTCGCCCGGCGGACCCGCGCCGCCTGCCGCTCAAGCTCGAGCGACTCGTCGCGCGCTCGAAGCTCACGGCTCGCGAAATCGCGACGTTTCATGCGATCCTCGACCACCTCGAGTCTCTGCCGGCGCCCGCGACGTCGGACGCCCGCTGACGAAACCGCTCGCGTCCGGCTACCATTCTCACGGCTGCCGAGAATCGGAGGTCGTCTTGAGGCCCGTCTTCGTCGTGCTTCCCGCGTGCGTCGCCCTCGCGATCGTCGTGTCGCTCTCGCGTTCCGAACTCCGCGCGACGGCTCGCCCGAACGTCGTCGTCGTCTACATGGACGACGACACGTCGAGCCGCCTCTCGATGTTGAATGGCCCTCCCGGCGGGCCGAAGATCGCCGCCACGTTTCGGGCACACGGCATTCGATCGGCCAACTTCGTGCATTCCTACGTGACGACGCCCGTGTGCACGCCGTCGCGGGCGTCGTACTTCACCGGCCAGTACGCGCATCACACCGGCGTTCACTTCAACACGGTGTCGTCTCCAACGGCGCAGGACGGCGGTGCGGAAGGCTTCACGCAACGAGGGCTCGACCAATCGACGCTCGCCACGTGGCTGCACGGGGCCGGCTACCGGACGATCCACGTCGGCAAGTATCTGAACAACTACCCGATGGTGACGCAGCGGACGCCGGGCTTCGTGCCGCCGGGCTGGGACGACTGGCACGTCTACTACAACCTCGGCCAGATGTCGGGCTATTGGAACTTCCGACTCTCCGACAACGGAGCGCTCCAGTGGTACCTCCGAGCCGGAGACGCGAACTACGCAACCGACGTCGACGTCGCGCACGTGCTGCAGGCGATCGCGGCGACCCCGGCGTCGCAGCCCTTCTTCCTCCACTTCGCGACGGTCGCGCCGCACGCGACGGCGATTCCGGCGCCGCGACACGCGAACCTTCGACCCGGCTTGCGCGCGCCGAGGCCCCCCGCGGACCCGGCGTATCAAGAGACCGACGTGTCCGACAAGAACGCGTACGTTCGCGCGCGGCCGCTGCCGGCGCCCGACTCGGAGGTCGACGAAGAGGATCAGCTCTATCGAAACGGAGCGAACACGCTCGCCGCGGTCGCCGAGGGGGTCGTGTCAATCGTCGACGCGCTCGCGAGCACCGGCCGGTTGAACGACACGATCTTCGTGTTCACGAACGACAACGGCTGGTCGTTCTTCGACCATCGCGTGCGCGGCAAGCACTTGCCTTACGAAGCGGCCTCGCGCGTCTACCTCGTCGTGTCGTCGTCGAACGCGAGTTGGGTCGCGGCCGGTCGACGGACGGAGCTCGTCGGCAACATCGATCTCGCGCCGACGTTCGCGGAACTCTGCGGCGCGACGATCCCCGCGGGGCAGCTCGTCGACGGAACGAGCTTCGCGTCGATCCTGCGATCGACGTCGAGCCCGCCCACGCGAACGGATCTCCTCCTCGAGAACTTCGGGCCCGAGCCCGTCGTCGACCCGACGTATCCGAACGACTTCCCCGCGTGGCAAGCGCTGGTGACCGGTCCCGGCCATGCGTTCCCGAACTGGAAGTACGTCGAGTTCCAGGATGGGCAGCGCGAACTCTACGACCTCGCGAACGATCCCTTCGAGTTGCAGAGCGTCGTCGACGCGCCGGCGAACGCGAGCCTCGTGAGCGCGCTCGCCGCGCGACTCCACGAAATTCGAGGGCAATAGCTCGGCGAGTCAGACGATGCGGCCCGCGGCCGCGCCGGTCGCGAACGCGGCCTGGAAGTTGAAGCCGCCGATCGGGCCGTGCGCATCGAGGACCTCGCCCGCGAAAAAGAGGCCGTGGACGAAGCGCGACTCGAGCGTCACGGGATCGATCTCGCGCAAGTCGACGCCCCCCGCCGTCACCTCGGCGTGCGCGTAGCCGCGCGTGCCGGCGACGGGCAGATCGGTCGCCTTGACCGCGGCGACGAGGCGGCGACGCTCCTCACGAGACAGCTCGGCGGCGCGGCGATCGATCGGAACCTGCGCGACATCGAGGAGCGCGTGGCGCAATCGCTCGGGCAGCGACTCCGGAAGCACGGCCGGCACGGGCCTCGATCCTTCACGCGACGCCGCGGCTCGCAGCGCGTCGTCGAGGGCCGCCTCGGTCACGTCGGGTGCGAAGTCGAGCCGAAGCCGCGGCGCCTTCGGGCCTTCCAGCGCCGAGTCCGCCTCGAACCGCGCGACCTCCGCGCTCACGTCCATCGGCGCGGGCCCCGAGACCCCGAAGTGCGTGAAGAGGAAGCCGCGCGTCCGCTCCGCGAGCACGCGCTTCCCCGACACGACCGCGACGCGCGCGCGCGGAAGCGTGACGCCCGAGAGCGCGCGAACCCACGGCACGTCGACCACGAGCGCGACGAGCGCCGGCGTCGTCGGCCGGATGCGATGCCCGAACGCGCGCGCGATCGCATAGCCGTCGCCGGTCGTGCCGAGCTTCGGGTACGACAGCCCCCCGGTCGTCACGATCACTCGCCGCGCGCCGATCGGACCCGCGGGCGTGTCGATGCGGAAGTCCTCCGGGCCAAGGCGCTCCACGGCGAGCGCGGGCCGGCCGAGCGCCATCCCCGCGCCGCTCGTCCGAAGCTCGCGCAAGAGCGCCTCGAGCACGTCGGTTGCGCGGTTCGATTTCGGAAAGATCTTTCCTTCGGGTTCACACTTCGTCTCGACGCCCGCCGTGCCGAAGAACCGAACGGTCTCACGAGAGTCGAACGCGCGAAGGCTCGGCAGGAGGAAGCTCGCGGCGCGGCCGAACTCGGGCGCCATCCCGTCGGCATCGAGATCGTTGGTGAGGTTGCACCGCGTGCCGCCCGAGACGAGGATCTTCAGCCCGGGCCGCGGGTTCTTCTCGAGCAGGAGCACGCGCCGCCCGCGCCGCGCTGCTTGGATCGCGGCCATGAAGCCCGCGGCGCCGGCACCGATCACGACGACGTCGAACGAAGTTTCCGGCGACGTCACTCGCCGAGCACCTTGATCACGACGCGCTTCCGCCGCTGCCCGTCGAACTCGGCGTAGTAGACCTGTTGCCACGGCCCGAGGTCGAGCTCGCCCTCGGTGATCGGCAGGATCACCTCGTGTCCGACGAGCAGGTTCTTCAAGTGCGCGTCGCCGTTCGTCTCGCCCGTGCGGTGATGCCGATAGTCGCGGCCCGACGGCGCGAGCTTCTCCAGCCACTCGTCGATGTCCGCGATGAGGCCGTCCTCGGCGTCGTTGACGTAGACGCCCGCGGTGATGTGCATGGCCGAGACGAGGACCATCCCCTCGCGGACGCCGCTTTTTCGCACCGCTTTCTCCACGTCACCGGTGATGTTGCGGTACTCTCGCGGCTTCTCGGTCTGGAACCACAGGTACTCGGTGTGCGCTTTCATGGCGTTTCGGCGCGGCACTCTATCAGATTTCTTCGGGACCATCGAAGGATCGCTGACCCGGCCGGCGACCAAGACGGCGACACCCAAAACCAGCGAGGGCGAAGCGCAGTGGAGCAACGAGTGGCGTCGATGGATCGGCAGGAGAAGGACCTTCTCGGTCGATTGCGGGACGGCGAGCGCGGGGCGGCGGACGACCTCTTCCGAACGTACTTCGATCCGCTCTACCAGTTCGTCTTCTATCGGCTCGGCGGGAGCCACGCGGACACCGAAGAGGTCGTGCAGGAGACGTTCATCGCGGCGATGCAGAGCGCCCGCGCCTTCGACGGCCGCTCGTCGCTCTTCACGTGGGTCTGCGGCATCGCGAAGAACAAGATGTCCGGCCTGCGCCGATCGCGACGCCGCGCCCACCTCGAGATCATCCTTTCCGACGCGGACAGCGAGATCCTCGACATCCTCGCGAACCTCGAGCGCGAGGACATCCCGCAGCACGCTCTCGACGAAGAAGAGACCGCCGACCTCGTCGGCGCCACGCTCTCCTCGTTCCCGCCCCGCTATCGCGACGTCCTGACCGACAAGTACCTCCGCGACCTCCCGGTCCGCGAGATTGCGCGGCGCCACGGCGCCACCGAAAAGGGAATCGAGTCGCTGCTCACGCGCGCGCGACAGGCCTTCGCGCGCACGTTTCGGCTGCTCGCTCGCCGGAGGCAAGGACCATGAACGATCGTCGACGTCCCGGCGATTCTCCGCTCGAGCGCAATCTTCGCGGTCTGCTCCAGCGCGCCTACCGCCCCATCGAGGCGTCTCCTCGGTTCCGGGAGGAGCTGCGGGCTCGCCTGCTCGAGGAGGCCGATCGCGTGCGAATCGACGCCGTGCGCCGGCGCCGTGCACGGACTCTCCGGTTTGCGGCGGCGGCGGCGATCGTGCTTGCGGCAGGCGCGGCCATCTACTTCGTCGCGGCGAGCGGACGGCCGCGCCCGAGCCCGGGCAACGATCGCGTCGCGCAGCACACGCCGGAGTCGGTCGATGTCGAGACGTTCGCGGACGCGCGCACGCTCGACGTCGGAGCCGGACGGCTGGAGCTGTCGGCGCAATCGTGGGTCGGCGTTCGCGAGACCGACGACTCCGCGTGGTCGATCGATCTGCGCCGCGGTGAAGCGCGGCTCCACCACGACGGCGTCACGGGACTCGCGTCTTTGAAGTTGGAACAAGTGGAACTCGCCCCGGTCTCCGGCCGCGGGCGATTCGACGTTTGGATCGCGCGAACGCGCGAAGGGGAAACCATGAAGTGGAATCGTGTGCTCATTCCCACCGGCGTGGTCGCCGGCGGATTGATCGTCTATCTCGCGGTTCACGACGGCGCCGTCGAAATGCGGACGCCTCGAGGACGCGAGGTCGTGCTTCCGAGCGAAGCGGCGTCGAGCGTCGCGGGCCGCGCTCCCGAGCGGCAGACGCAAGGCGAAACCGCGTCGGCGTCCGTTTCGCCGCCCGCGTCGACTCGCGGCACGCTTTCCGGACTCGTGCGCGTCGCGTCGGGGCGCGGGATCGCCGGCGCGACGGTCGAGGTCGGACGCATCGAAGGCGGCGCGTTCGTCGCTTCGCCCGATCCGGGAACCTGCAACGCGGCAGGCGAGTTCACCGTTCGCGTCGAGCCCGGCACGTGGCGGCTTCGCGCATCGGCGGACGGCTATGCGACGCGGCTCGGCGACGACGTTCGCGTCGACGCAGGCGCCAGCGTCGAAGGTCTCGTGCTCGAACTCGAGGCCGGCAGCACGATCGCGGGCCGCGTGCTCGACGATGCGGGCGATCCGATTGAAGGGGCGCTCGTCGAAGCGAGCCTCCAGGACCCGAACGCGACGGTCCGCGGCGTTTCCAGCGCGACCACCGACCGTTCCGGTTCGTTCATCGTGAACGGGCTTGCGGAGGACGGCATCTACGCCATCCACGCGTCGAAGACCGATCACGCCACGGCGTCGACGCTGAACGTTCGGTCGCACGCGACCGGCGTCGATCTCACGCTCGATCGCCTCGCCGGGATCGCGGGGCGCGTCGCGGCAGACGAGGATCTGTCGCCGATCTCCGCGTTCCGCGTCACCGTTCAACGCGAGATGACGTCGTACAACCCTCCGAAGCCGGTCTCGCAAGACGTTCAATCCACCGACGGTTCATTCCGTTTCCTCGGCCTCGAGCCCGGAACCTATTGCTTGTTCGCATCGGCACCCGGGTTCGCCACCCGCGAGATGAAGACGATCGACGTGTCGCCGGCGCACGTCACCGAAGGCGTGCTCGCGCGCCTCGAGAAAGGCGGCACGGTACGCGGCCGGGTCGTCGTGCGCGGCACGGGCCAGCCCATTGGAGGCGCGGTCGTCTATTCGACGCGCGACCTGCCGCCTCGAGCCTTCGAAGAGGCCTCGAGCGCAGCGCCCTCGGAATCGGGTGACTATCGCGCCGTGACCGGTCCCGACGGCACGTTCGAGCTGCCGCACCTGAGCGAGGGCACGCACTCGATCGCCGCGCAACATGCGGAATTCGCCCCTGACCGAACAATCGCCGTCGAGGTGAAGGCCGGTGCGCTGATCAACGACGTCACCCTGCAACTCTCGGGCGGCGGATCGATCGCCGGAACGGCGACGGACGACAAGGACGCTCCCGTCGAGGGCGCCATCATCTTCACGATCGAGCTGGGTCGCGATCCGCGGGAGTCGTTCACGCGATCGACCAAGACGGACGCCGCGGGACACTATTCGATGCCGCGCCTTATGCCGTCACACTACCTCGTCGGCTCCCTCCCGAACGACAACAGCCAATCGTACGACGTGCAGAAGAGCACCAGCGCCACGGTCATCGACGGACAAACGACGACGGTCGATTTCCGATCGGCACCGTCTGGCTCGCGACTCTTCGGCACCATCACGGACTCGAAGGGCAAGCCGGTGCCGCAGATCTTCGTCACCGCAGTTCGCGTCGGCGGATCGTCCCGCGCGGTAGGCGACATCCAGTTCAAGCAAGGCATGAGCAACGCGGACGGCCAGTACGAGGTCAAGGATCTGAAGTCGGGCACGTACTCGATCTACCTCCAAAAGGGGATCACGATGAGCTTCGTCTGGGTCGGGTTCGTGCCGATCGGCACGACGGGCGACGACATCCACAAGGACTACCCGTTCAGCGACTCGACGATTTCGGGCGTCGCGCGCGACGCGACGACCGGTGCGCCGCTCGGCACCGCGACCGTGATCATCAACGCGACGGTGCCGGGAGTCCCGAACCCCTTCTTCGCCGGGCGCACGTCGACGGATCCGTCGAACGGCGCCTTCCGATTCACCGGGCTCGTGCCGGGGCGATACTCCCTCGTCGTGATGGCTCCGGGCTACGGTCAGGAGACCATCGACAAGCTCGAGCTCACGACGGACCAGACCGTCTCGGATCTCGACCTCCGCCTCTCGCGCGGCGGATCGCTCTTGATCCGAACCGTCGACGGCGACGGTCATCCCGCCGGCGGCGTGTTGGTGATCGTGCAGGACGCCAAGGGAGTGTCCGTCGCGGACATGTCGTCGATTCCGAAGACGAACCCGTCCGGCGAGTACGGCGTCCCCGGGTTGAAGCCGGGACATTACTCGGTTCGCGCGTTCCTCACGGGAGCCGCGCCGGTCGTGCAAGGCGTCGACGTCTCGCCCGGCGAGCAAGCGGTGATGACGATCACCGTGACGATGGATGCGAGCACCGAGGCACCCGCGACCCCGAGGTGAGTTCGCCCGCCTCTCTCACCAAGATGTCGATTGGACGGATGGAACAAACGAGAAACGCGCGACCCCTGCGGGCCAGCGAGCGCGGGCACACAGCGGGGCGGGCGCGAAGCGCCCGCGCGCTGGGTCGAATGCTAGGAGCGACGACGAGGCGATTCGGAAGGGAGAATCGGTGAGGAGGAGGGACGACGCAGATGACGCCGCGCAGCGGTCCGCAGGTCGGCAGCTTGGGGAGAGAGGCGGGCCTAGTAAGTCTTGACCGTCACGGCGTTCGACGTGCTGACGCGGGTGTTCGATCTGGATCCGTCGTCGCGAACGATCGCCTGAAACGTGACCTCGACGCCGATGGGCAACCCGAACGGCAATCGCGCGATCTCGCCCGGCCCCGGCGGTGCCGGAAAGATCCCGCTGCCGATCGGGCCGGCGAGCGAACCCCGAAGGTTGTTGCACAAGGTCACCGAGTTCCCGTCCTGCTGGCCTCCGACCGCGAACGGCGCCGGAAAGGCGACGGCGCCGACGTTCGACGGCAGCTCGAACGCCGCATGGGGGAGATGCGAGAAGTATCCGATGAGCGCGTAGTTGATGGCGCGCGGGCCGAACGGCATCAACCCCAATTGGATCGTGATCGGTGCGTTCGCGGGCGCAAACACCGTGCGTTCGGGCCCGCCGTGCGAGCCATTCACGAACAACACGTCGGCGAGAATCCCGCGTCCGACGCCGACAGCGCCGCTGCGAGCGTCTCGTGCCTCGTAGAGGTCTGACTGCCCCTGCCCGCCGACTCGCTCGGAACGGAAGAGAAGCGTGAGGCCGTCGCCGCTCACGGTCGGCGCTTTGTCGATCAGCGGCGTGTTCAGCTCCGTCAGGTTCTTCGGCGGATCGAACGGCCCGAACGGCACCGTGCGCGTCGCGCGGTAGAGGTCCGCATTGCCGACGCCCCCCGGGCGCGCGCTCGCAAAGTAGATCGCGAGTCCGTCGTGCGTCAGTGCGGCGTTGGTTTCGGTGAACGGGCTGTTCAGCTCGGTGACGTTGACAGCCGGCTTGAACGGCTCCTGCTTCGTGTCGCGGGACGCCACCCAGATGTCCAGGTTGCCGAGGGTCCCCGGCCGATCGGAAACAAAGAAGATCGAGAGTCCGTCGTGCGAGAGCTTCGGGCCCAGCTCGTCGTAGGGCGTGTTCAGCTCCGGCACCGGAACGGGTTCGGGCCACGGCGCGGTGATCGACTCGCGCGTCGAACGGAAGATGTCGAGATGCTGACCCAGCGGCCCCTGCGCGGCGCGCACGAGGTACATGGTCAAGTCGTCGCACGACACGGCGGGGTCGGCGCCGTTCACCAGCACTCGCTCGGGCGGCGCGAACGGCGACCCGAGCGTGGCGCGATGGGAACGCCAGATGTCGGGGACTGCGTTGCAGATCGCCCGATCCGAGTGAAAGTAGACCGTGAGCCCGTCGCAGCTCAGAAACGGCCCCTTGTCCCGGCAGGTCGTGTTCAGCTCGCGAACATTGAAGGGGCGTTCGAAGATCGGCGGCTCGGTTGCGATCGCAGCAGATGCCAGCCACACGCAGGTCGTAAGCGACGTCATGGGTATGATTGCCTCGAGATCCCCCGTAATTGCCGCCTCAAGCTAGCGGAGGCCGGCGTCCAGGTCAAGCCGCCCTCCCTTGCCGGCCGATACATTTCCGAACGGTGCGCGCTATGGCCGGTCCATCGACATCCGCCGAGCGGACTCTCGGCGACGTTTCGAAACACTGCGAGCGGTGGATCCGGACTTAGAGCCTATCTCAGTAGGCCACGCGGCCGCGACGGGCCGAGAATGGCTGCAGTGCTAGGCGCGAGGAGGAGGCCGTGTTGAATGAAACACGATGACGACGAGCAACGACGCAATGCAGCCATTATCGGCCCGTTCCCCAGTTCCCGGGGCCGCGATTCTCGCGGCCCCGGGCTGGGGATTGCTGGCGGCGGCGGGCCATCTGCTGCGTTGCTCCTCC
>JACOTG010000301.1 GCA_016178505.1 Planctomycetota bacterium | reverse complement strand
CGAGGCGGCGTGCGCGCGCCATGGCTACGGCGGGCTCGTCAATCTATCGTGCTCGCCGCCGGTCGACGTGACGGTCGATGCGCTTCCGAGCGAGACGCGCAATTCCGTCGAGCCCTACCGTGTGATCGCAACGGCATCGACGTGGGATGCAGCCCGGTCCGTTGCCGCCGTCGAGCTGTTTTTCATTCTGGACCAAGGGCCAGCAGCGAGCGTGGCGATGCGGCCGACGACCAACGCAAACGAGTACGCAGCGGAGATTCCGCCTCAGCCGTGCGGTACGGACATCCGTTACTGGGTACGAGCCGTCGACGACGTGTCGCGCGTCGTCGTGGAACCGCCGGGTGCGCCGAGTGCAGATCTCGACAAGGCGTTCCACACCATCGTTGCGGCGATCACTCCGTCGCTCGGGTGCGACGCCGAGTCGGGTGACGGGGGCTTCGTCGACGTGGCCACCGTCGGTGTCGGCGATTGGGCGATCGGGCCGTTCGAGTGGGCACACAGTGGTGCCAACGCGTGGTTCTCGAGCGACCAGCCAGCCGTCAAGGACGACTCGCTCGTGTCGCCGCCCTTCACGTTGGCACCGAGTTCGACTCTCACGTTCTGGCACTCGTACTCACTCGAGCGTCGCTTCGACGGTGGCGTCCTCGAGATCTCGATCGACGATGGCGCTACGTGGTCGGACCTCGATCTCGCGATCACGGAGTGTGGCTACGACACCGAGCTCTTGCCCATGGCCACGCTCGGGGGACGCCGTGCCTGGACGGGTGGCGCCATCGGACCGATGACTCGCGTGACGGTCGATCTCGGCGCGTACTCGGGAGAGGTGCGGCTCCGTTGGCGCCTCGGATGTGCCACGTCGGTCGCGTCGGTCGGCTGGTACGTCGACGACGTCGCGGTGACGAGCGCCGAGTGCCTGCCGCTCTTGTCGATCTCGAACGAGAGTCCGCCGCTCGCGTCGTCGCAGACGTTCACCGTGATCGCGTCGCCGGACGAGGCGGTCGATCTCTTGCTCGGACGCGGCGTCGGCGCGGGCGACGTGACGTCGACGCTCGGCGACGTCGTCCGGACGGATCTCGGCGCTCCCGTTCGAGTGAAGGCCTCGGGTGCGACCGATGCGACGGGAGCGTTCCGCGTGACTCGCACCGTTCCGAACCGCCGGCGCCTCGCCGGCCACACGTTATTCATGCAGGCGATCACGGCCCATGGCGCGGGTTCGTATCTGCACACGAACGTCTTGCGCATCACCCTGATGCCGCAACAGCCATAGCGCGGCAAGCGGTCGTCGGATATCATCGGTGCGCTTCACGCGCCAATTCCCAGCCAAGGGGAGTCGAGAGGGATTGTCATTTCATCAAGGAGGGACACCGTGCATCGAAGCCGTGCGCAGGGGTCGTCGTGTCGTCGGTTGCTCGTTGCGCTTCTGAGTCTTTCGGCTGCGGCGTTCGCGGACGAATCGGTCGGCTTTCCCAAGGGCATCGTGCCTCCCCGGGTTCCAAACCCGGTCATGCAGCGGGCGCTCGCGGAAGCGAACGGACCGTGGCGCGAGTTCGTCGAACGTCAGGGTGAAGGCTGGACGATCGCGTTCGATGAGGATTCGTCGATGCCGAGCCTGCTCGTGGCCCCGGGTGTGCGCTTGACCTCCGGTCCGTTGACGGCGTCGTCGGTGCGCGCAGCTGCGCTTGCGTTCGCGCGCGACAACGAAGCGCTCTTCGGCACGACCGGACTCGTCCTCACCGGCGAGGCCGCGCTTCGCGGGACCGTGTGGGTGATGAACTTCGACGTGTCGCGTGACGGCATTCCGTTCAGCCGCTGGTCGAGCGTGAAGTTCCGTTTCAAGGACCCGGTGAGCGCGCTTCAGGCGGTGTTCCTCGATCGCATGCCGCGAAGCGTCGAGCCCGCGCAGGTCACCGTGGATCTCGGCGCCGCGATCGTTGCGGCGATGGCCGAGGTTCCCGCCGGCGTCGCGGGCGTCGAGGCCGGCACGGCGGATCTGCAGTACCACGTCACTCCCGACGGATCCGGCCGGCTCGCGTGGCACTTCATTCTCGCGAACCACGACGTCGATCCCTACGACCACGAGTTCTACGTCGCGGCGCGCGGTGCAGCCGACGTCCTCCTCGACTGGAACGAGATCTTCCACGTCGACGTCACCGGCAACGTCTCGGGGCAGGGGCACATCTTCGATCCCGTGACTCCGACGATCAGCCTTCCACTGCGCGATCTGCGCGTGGCGATTTCAGGCGGCAACAGCGCGTTCACGGACGCGAGCGGCAATTACACGATCACCAACGCCGGGTCGTCGCCCGTGACGGTGACCGCAGATTTGTCGGGGCGATGGGTCAACGTGAACAACAATGCGGGCGCCGATCTCGCCTTCTCGGGCTCCGCGACGCCGGGCACTCCGCTTCCGATCGTCTTCAACTCGGGAGGCGGTCCGGCGGCCTCGACGTGCCAGGTCGACGTCTTCTATCACGTCACCAACGAGCACAACGTCGTCGCCTCGCGCATCGGAGCATCGGCCCTCGACGCGCAGATCATCGCGAACGTCAACCTCGCGCAGACGTGCAATGCGTTCTTCAGCCCGGGTGCTGACAACATCAACTTCTTCTCGGCGGGCGGCGGCTGCAATAACACCGGATACGACACGGTCGTCTATCACGAGTGGGGACATCATTTCGACTACACCTTCGGAGGCATCGTCGACGGTGGCCTCTCGGAGGGAATCGGCGACGTGATGTCGAGCTTCCTCACGGGCCAGAACATCCTCGGCGAGAACTTCTTCACCAACGGTAATTTCGTTCGCAACGCAGACAACTCGGCGCAGTGGCCGGCCACGAGCTGCGGCGGTGAAGTGCACTGCCTCGGCGAGGTCTTCTCGGGCTTTGCCTATCACTCTCGGGCGAACCTCATCGCGACGCTCGGCAGCGTGGCGGGACCTCAGCTCGCCCAACCGATCTTCTTCAACGCGATCGCGGCAAACCCGTCGAGCCAGCCGAACGCGGTGATGGACGTCTACTTGCAAGACGACAACGACGCCAATCTCGCGAACGGCACGCCGCATTGCAACGAGCTCGAAGCGGCACGCGTGCAGCACTCGTATCCGGTGCTCCCGGGCTTCGTTTGCTCTCCGTTCATCACGCTCAACGTGACGCCGCTCCTCGAGAACACGGGCAATTCGGTCGAACCGTACCGCGTCCTCGCAACCGCAACGACGACGACCGGCGCCATCAGCATGATGGAACTCTTCTACTCGGTCGACGCCGGCGCGTTCACGACGATCAACATGACGCCGACGGTGAACGCGGACGAGTACGCGGGGCTCATTCCGCCTCAGGCGTGCCCGAGCGTCGTGCGGTACTACGTCCGCGCCACGGACTCGGCGACGCACTCGACGGTGCTGCCACCGCGCGCGCCGGGCGCGAGCCAGGAGAACACGTACCGCATGTCGATCGGCTCGGTATCGCCGTCGTCGAACCTCGATCCGGAGCGCGGCGGCGCCGGTTTCACGCACGCGGGCTCGCCGGACTTCTGGTCTCTCACGTTCAGCTTCTTCGCACACACGGGCAACAACGTCTGGCACTCGCAGCCCGCGAGCGTTTCCGACGACAACCGGCTGCAATCGCCGACGATCACCCTGCCCGGTGATGCGTCGCTCTCGTTCTGGCACACGTACTCGCTCGCGTCCGGCTTGGACGGCGGAGTGATCGAGATCACCACGGACAACGGCGCTCACTGGACGGATCTCGGATCGCGGATTTCTACCGGCGCGTACAACGGCGCCATTTCCGCGGGCAACGGCAACCCGATCGCCGGTCGATCGGCATGGACCGGCGGCACCGTCGGCGCGATGACGCAGGTCGTCGTGGACCTTTCGGGATTCTCCGGTCCGTCGAAGCTGCGCTGGCGGCTCGGCAGCGCGGGCGGCGGCGCGGGGCAGACCCGAGCCTGGATTCTCGATGACATCCTGGTCTCGACACTCGGCTGTTCGACGCAGCTGACGGTCACCGACGATACGCCGTCTCTCGGCCAGCAAGTCACGTTCACCGTGACCGGCCCGCCGAGCGTCCCCGTCGATCTCCTTGTCGCGGGCGGCATCGGCCAAGCCATCGTCACGCTCCCCGGCGGACGCGGCTCGGTGCAGACGGACCTTCGCGCGCCCGTCCAGATTCGCGTCACCAACGCGACGAATGGCGCGGGGACGTTCACGCTGACCGCGCGCGTCCCGAACCAGGCGAACCTCGTCGGCCGAACTTTCTACATTCAGGCCGTGCTCGCTTCCGCAATTCGGACCAATTTGACGAGAGCGACCATTACGTCGCCACCGTAGTCGCACCGCGGCGAAGTCAGCGCCTGAAGTACGTAGATTGCTCATGTCATGAGCAACGGAGATGGTATGCCGTCATTTTCCCAAGGGGTTTGACCGATACAACCGTGCTTACGATCTCACAGTGCACAGTCCTCGCTTCGATCCAGATGGCTGCCGTTTTCTTCCCATGTCTAGCCCGAGCTGACGATACTTACGCGAGAATCTCAGCCGTCAACGACCAACTTTCCAATGCCATCGGTAACGATGCACTGATTGAAGCATCGGCGCAGGAACTATCGCAAATACGAGATCGAATAGAGCCTGAGTTGCCTAACGCACGTTGGCTCGGTGCATGTGCCGCCTCCGTTCAAGCAGAAGTCGAATTGATGCGCCGCCGATTCATGCGCTGCATTGAGTTCGCCCAGGCCGCGGAATCAACGTTCGAAGAGCTTGGCGTGCCTTTGGACGCGTTGCCACCTCTCACATATCAGGCTGAAGCATTCCGTTGCCTGGGCGATCTTGGGCAGTGTGAGCGAAGCCTTAAGCGACAAATAGCTTGTTGCTTCGAAAGCGACGAGCGACGACAGCTCTTGAACGCGGACCAAACCCTTTCGTCGCTATGGTTGAGTTTGGGTGCAAATGCGAAGAGCCGAGTCCTTCTCGAGAGCCGGCTGCATCGTGTCATCGAGCGGCATCGATCCACCGAGGAGCTGGTTCAATCGCGGACCAATCTCGGCCAGTACCTATGGAATGTCGGAGAGCTTTCGGACGCGGCGCGGCTATTCGATCACGTAGATGAATCGGAAGGAGCAGACAGCCAATCCTCCGACCGGTTACTCGCTGCCGAGTATCGGCTCCGGGGCGCAATCGCGAACAAACTCGGATTGCCACGCGAAGCGCTTCGGTTGGGCTGCCGAGCACTATGTTTGTCTCAGGCCGTCAACGATTGGCTGCTCGAAACAAACAGCAGTAGTCTCGTCATTGGTTGCTTGCTGGCCCTCGGAAAGGTGGACGCGGCTCGCATCAAAGCAAATCTCCGCGTCGACCGGGCACTCGCACGTGGCGACCCTGCGAACGCTGCATCCGCGCTGTATGACCGCGGCGTTGTCTACTTGAGAGGGCAAGACGGACGCCGGGCGTTTGCCGACTTCGATCAAGCATTGACTTCGGTTTCATGCGAGCAGGACCCAGTCCTTTGCGGGGCGATCCATGGCGGCCTTGGTGCTGTGTTTGAACTGTGGTCATTGTACGGTCACGCTATCGACGAATACCGCACAGCGTTGACGTGCACAGGTGGAATCAATCAAGAACAAGCACTCGAGATCACCGAGAAGCTCGTTGTGAGTCTTTGCTTGAGTGGGCGGAACGACGAAGCTGACCGAGCGATGACAGAGGTTTGTGGGTCGGCGCCGCAGAGTCCGGAGCAACGGAATTGGCTGAACATAACGAAACGAACGGTAGCTGCGATTCGGGGAGACGTGGAAGAGGTGCGGCGCTGTTCAGCCGAGATTTCAGAGTATGCGCGAGTAGCCCGGGCCGACAATGTCGCCTTGGATGATGGCGCACGATGGTTCTTGATGTGCGCACTGCTGGGGAAAGGAGATATCAGGGAAGCCGCGCAAGTCTCGGCCTCCTGGCGGGTCGAAGACCTTGACTCGTTCTCACGGGTCGTCGTCGACTATGCACTAGGACGCCAGGCGTTGGAAGAAGGTCATCCATTTGAAGCGATACGGTGTCTTACCCGTTCGGTCCGATGTATGGGGGAGGCCTTCGATCAACGCGGAAACCGTGCTCGTCCGTCGTGGGGTGAGTTCTCAGATCCAGATAACTCCGAAGTAAACGTAGACTCGTGGTTGGCTGAGGCCTACCTTCGGGGTGCGGCGGAGAGTGATGATCCGTTGGAGAAGAAGCAACTTGCGCTTAACGCGCTAGCGGCGTTCGACAACAGTAAGTCGAGCATCGTCGCTGCGCTCAAAGCCAGTGTCCGTGGCAATGAGGCTAGTCAACCGGCGCAATCGAAAGCCGACGACTGGATCCGACGCACGACTTCTACTGCAACGTCCTTTGTAAATTCATTGTTACCGGATGTGGCCGTCGTCTATGTCGGAGTCAACGAGTCCCAGGTCTGGACTATTCTTATTCGGCGCGGAAACATCCAATGGCACCGGGTCGATGCAACGATGGACCAGATCGAACTGGCATCCGAGGTTTCAATTCACAATGTGTCGAAGTCCGCGGGAATCGTCGATGATTCAGGGATCATCGCTGTTTCAAATTGGTTTCTCGGTCCGTACTCGGCGGAATTGAAGACGGCGAATGAGATTGTGATTGTCCCAGCGGGATCTCTGGCACGGTTTCCCTGGGACATGGCAACCGTTCCAGGCGACGGACCCCTCGTAGCGCAGCACAGCCTGCGAATCATTCCAAGTATTGGTGCTAGTCTGATAATTCCAAGTCGCCGGTCGGCGGAGCGAGCCGAATTCGAAGTTGCGGCGGTGGGAGTTTCGAGGTTTCCTCGAGGCAATGCGATGGCATTGCGTGGAGTCCCGAAAGATGGCGATCGATTGAATGATTTGCCCGAGGCGCGGGCGGAGGTGGAGGGGATTGTCCGATACATCAAGCCGAGTACCGTACTGCTTGACGCGCGGGCGACTGTGGCCGAGTTCGCGAGAGTCGTGAGTCGGTCGAAGATCGTTCATCTGGCGACTCACTCATTGTCGTGCGTTCATGACGGTTTGTTGGCGTCAGGCGTGTTCATGTATGAATCGTCAGAACGCTCTGGCGGACCGGATCAGGTGCACTTCCTTTCGGGACGAGAGATCCTTGAGATGGACATGTCAGGTGTGGATCTCGCCGTGTTGTCCGCGTGTGAGACGAGCAGTGGTTCAGCGTCGAAGCATCGAGGACTACTTGGCCTATCGTCTGCGTTCCTGTTCGCTGGCTGCAAGAACGTCGTTGGAAGCTTGTGGCGAATTGACGACCGCGCCACGCGGATATTCATGGAAGAATTCTACGCCGGCTTGTCGCGTGGAGAAGCTCCGGGGAAGGCACTCCGGAATACGAAGAATCTGTTTCGCACATCGAAGGAGTTCTCATCCCCATTTTATTGGGCGGCGTTTACTTTGTGGGGCGTGGGCGACAATCGATGAAATGTGAGTCGTGCTATTTGTTTCAGCCCGTCGGAGCTTTTGGAGAAGTCAGGCTCCAAGTGGAGTCCAACGGATCTGTGAGGAACCGTTGATTCGAGTGCTCGCCAACCTTGCCAGCGATTGAGTGCCTCGTGTGGCGCAACTCGCGCTGACGAAGCCATTTGAAGTTCTCGTTTTTTTCCTGTCGATTCTCATCGTCCATTCCGCTCTGAGGTGGCGGCGATCGAATAGGAGGCACGTCGATGAATGCATTGCTGATCGGAATGGGGTTCGCGGCGGCGATGGCGACGGCTGACGATCCGTCGGACTTCACGCTTGCGAACGGGCTTCGCGTTCGGCTGGTGCCGGCGCGCGCGGACAAGGAAGTGGTTCTGATCCTCGGCCTGCGCGCGGGGATGTTCGACGAGCCCGCAGGCGTCCCGCACCTTGCGCACGTCACCGAGCACGCGACGGTGTTCGACACGACGAGCGCCGGCGACGCGGCGGCGGTCGATCGTTGGTTTGCCGCCGGGCGAGCGAACGCGGAGACGTTGCCGGACTTCATGTACTTCGATCTGCACGTCTCGCCCGAGGATCTCGTCACGGCACTGCGCGTTCAAGCGATGCGACTGTCGCATCGGGGCACCGACGCGGCGACGCTCGCGCGCGAAGTCCCGCGCACCTTGTCCGAGATCGAAATGCTCGAGAACCCGGCGTGGCCCGGCGGCACCGCGAAGTTCGCGTTCTCGGCGTTCGTCCAGGCGGTGCTCCATGGTCGCTCGGACTCGCCGATCAAGGCGGCGAGCCGAGCGATCACGCCCCAAAACGTTTGCGAGTTCCAAGCGCGCGCGTTTCGCCCCGATCGCGCCTTTCTCTCGCTCGTCGGCGACTTCGATCCCGCGTCTGCGCGAAAGGTCGTCGAATCGGCGTTTGGCTCGATCGCGAAGCCGAAGAGCGCGCCGATTCCGCGGCCGACGCCAAAGCCCGGTCGCCTCGACGCGAGTTGGGACGCGAGCACGAGCCACGTCCTCGTCGGATGGCCCGTGCCGGCGTCGACACATCCCGATCACGCCGCGCTCACGGCCGCATCTGCCGTTCTCATGCAACGGCTGTTCATGGACCCCGAGATCAACTCCATCGCGAAGATGCCGATGGTCACGAACGAAATCGATGGGCTTTTCGTCGTGAACGCGCAGGCGAAGAGCGCGCGCGACGTGGATGCGCTCGAGTCGAAGCTCCTCGACCGCATCGCGCGGCTCGCCACGCCGGACGGCATCGGCGATCCGGAGGTCCGCATGGCGTGCGCGCAATACCAGCAGCTTGCGGGACCCGTCGACGTCGACAAATTGCCGTTGCCGCCGAACGTGTCGCGCTCCCTCGCGCGCTCGAACGTCGAGCTCCAGCGCATGATGCGCGCCGCGCAGTGGGGCGACGTGGCGGCGTACGTGAAGCGACTCGGCGCGATCGACGCGAAGGCCGTGCGCGACGCCGCCGCGCGCTATCTCGACCCGAAGACCGCGACGGTCGTCAAACTGCGCCCAAGCGCGTGATTCGCCGTCGCGCTCGAGTCGATCCGCCGGCGTTCGTGAACTCGCGCAGGTGCGGGCCTCGCCGGGTGATCGCATGCAGGTTGATGATCCGGGCGCTCGTGTCGAAGCCCCGCCGCATCATTGAACGCGTAGTGATGCCTCCCGCGTTCATGAGGTCGCTCACGCCCGGGCCTCGCCTAATGATTGATAGCGTGGTGATTCTCCCAGTGGTTCAACAAGTCGCTCACGCCCAGGCCTCGCCTAATGGTTGATAGCGTGGTGATTCTCCCAGTGGTTCAAAAAGTCGCTCACGCCCAGGCCTCGCCGACTCAACGAACGGTCAGGAGGATCGCGTTGGTCACGCTGAATCCCGTCGCGTTCGCTGCTCCTGTATCTTCGATGAGGCCTTGAAACGTGAATCGCGCGGGCGCTCCTGTGGGCCGGTTGAAGATCCGAGACGGCGCCGGGCGCGAGGCGAACGTCGCCGCGCCGAGCGCGCGCGGAAAGCCGACGTTGTTCCAAATCGCGATCGGCTGCGGCGCATTGCCCGAGAAGGGCGGGGGACAAACGATTCGGCCAACGCCCGAGGGGAGCGTCGTGAGCGTCGTCGCACTCGGCACCCGTCGCCACGCGTAGAGCACGAAGCGCGCGCTCAGCCGGCTGCTCGGCGAGGCCATGACGAGCGAGATCAGCTGGCCCACGGCGGCGTCCACCTCGCGCGTGAGGGGGTCGCCGGTAAGCGCGTTCGCGAGGAGCACGTCCTCGCGATCGCCGAGCGCGACGTTGACGTTTCCGGCGCGCGCGGCGAGTGCCGGCTCGAGATACGTGTAGCCCGAAGCGAGCGTGGCCGAGCCGTCGGCGTAGAAGACGCGAACGTCGACCGTGCCTGTGCCCGGCGGCGTGCGGACGATCACGCGGTCCCCGGTCACGCCGCCGACCGCCGCCGCCGCGCCGCCAAACGTGACTTGGGTCCCGGAGGCGAGATCGAAGTTCGACGCGACGATCGTCACGAGGTCGCCTCCGTCGGACGCCCCGCTGTCCGGTCGCACCGATGTGAGGATCGTCCGATCGCGGACGAACGCGTCAGGCAGTTCGTTCGTGTCGCCGTCGACGAGGTTCGTCGCGTAACTCTCGAATACGATCGCACGCGCGTCGCGCGATAGCGCGCCGACGCCGATGACGCAGGCGTTCCAGGCTTCCGCCCCCGAGTCGCCGAGGCTGACTCGAGAGAGCGCCCCTGTGGAGAGGTCTCGGAGGAACACGTCGACCGCGTGGTTGGCGTCTCCGCGCACGAGAGATCCATAACGGCTGGTGAACGCGACCCAGCGTCCATCGGACGAAATCGCGATCAAGTTGCAGTTGGACCTGGCGAAGTCTCCCGTGTGGGTCAGGCTCACGAGAGACGTCGTCTGGGTCACCAAGTCGCGCACGAAAACATCCGCGTGCGCGTTGAAGTCTCTGGCGACCAGATTCGACGACGTACTCGTGAACGCGACGTATCGACCCGCGCCTGACAACAACGGTCTATCCAACGAGCCATTGGGGAGGAAGCCATCGACGGTGACGTACACGTTGGTCGTCGAGTTGCTCGAAAGATCCCACACGATGCACTCCTCGGTGGAATGGCTCGTGCGACTGAATGCAACTCGCCTCGCGTTCTCCGAGAGCGACGGCGGTCCGGCAGAAGCGTTGGTCTCCAGAGCCAGGAAGCGATCGTTTCCCGTGGTCCAATCGACCGTGTGCACCTCGTCGAACCAGGCATTCGGACCCGTCGACCGTCGCTTGACGAACGCGATGAACCGACCGTCTTCGGAAATCGATGCAGACGGGTTCAGGTTGCTCGCGTCCGTTCCGACGGCGGCCGCGGTGGTCGTTCCGGTCTGAAGATCGTGAACGAAGAGGCCCCCGTTGCCCAGGTTCGTAGCGGCAGTGGTGAACGCGACGAACCTGCCGTTGCCGCTGATCGCCGGATTGCTCGTGCTCGCGGCGTTCGCTTGCGAGCCGTCGGATGCGACGCTGACGCGCTGCGTCGTTCCGATCGCGCGATCGCGAATGAACACGTCCGTCACGCCGTTGGTGTCGCCGGCGACGAGGTTGGTCGCGTCGCTCGCGAAGACGACGAAGCGACCGTCGGCGGAAATCCCGACGCCTCGGCACTCGCCGTTCGCTTGCTCGCCGGACGAGCTGACGTTGATGCGCGTCGTGCTCTCGCCGGCGGCAGACGCCGCGATGAGCGCGAGTGCGAGCGATGAACCGAACGTCCTCGCTCGTCCGAATCGGCTCGCGCGCTTCGCGACAGCAGTCTCATCGGATTCCGGTCGATGCGCCCCGGCGCTCATGAAGTCGCTCATCGCCGGGTTTAGCCGCGTGATCGCAAGCGAGTGGATGCTCGCGGCGTTCGTGAACTCGCTCGTCCGCGTATCTGGCGGGCTCATCGAACGTGAAGGATCACGGCGTTGGTGAGGCTCACGCCCTCGGGAATGAGCGAAGCGTCGTCTTGGATGACGCCCTGGAACGCGAGGTCGATCGCGCGCCGAGATCCTCGCGCGAAGAAGAAGACCTGCGACGGCGCCGGGCTCGACGGCGACGTCGGGGCGCCGAGCGCGGCAGCATGCCCGAGGTTGTTGAAGATCGCGAGCGGCTGCGGCGTGCCGCCGGTGAACGGCGTAGGGAACACGCTGACGCCGAGGCCGCGCGGCAGCGTCGTCGCGGAAAGCGGGCTCGGCGCCGCCGCCCACGCATACAACACGAAGCGCGCCTCCAGGCGACTCGACGGAGTCTGCATGGACGCGAAAATCGGCTGGCGGAGGCTCGAGGTCAACTCGCGATCGAGGTTGCCCGTGTTGCCGTTCACGAGGAGCACGTTCTCACGATCTCCGAGTCCCTGGTGAACGTTGCCGAACCGCGCGGCGATCTCGCGAGGCCTGTACGAATAACCGGCCGGCACGACGACGCTGCCGGCGGAATTCGCGATCACGACGTCGGCTGCGCCAGTCCCCGGCGGAGTGCGCACGCGCAGGTGATTGCAGGCGACGTCGACGATTTCGACGGGCGCGCCCCCGAACGTAACCGTCAAATCCCCTCTGTCGGTGAATTGCGTGCCGTTGACGTGCACGATGTCCCCGCCTTCTTCGCTTCCGTCGCTCGGGGAGAGCGCGGTTACGGTGGGCGACGCGTTGATCGTCCACGTGTCGCCGAGGAGACCACTTTGGGTCGGGCGCGAGCCGCCGAAGAGCACGACCGTCCCGCAGCTTTCGTCGTAGGCCATCGACGCCGCGAGGCGCACCGGAGGTCGTCGACTGGGCCCACCCGGAGTGAACTCGGACCAGTCCGCTCCGTTCCATTGCCACGCGTCCCCGAGGACGCTCGAGCCGTCGTACCCGCCGAAGAGGAGGATGACCCGGTTGTCGCGATCGAACGCCAACGCATACTCGTCGCGCGCCGAAGGGGTGAACAGCGGAACGATCGGGGTCCAGTCGTTGCCGTCCCATTCCCACGTGTCGAGCATCATGCCGAGCCCGTTGAATCCGCCGAACATCACGAGACGTTGGCGAAACGAGTCGTACGCCATCGAGCCATACGCGCGCGCCGGGGGAACCGTCATCGGTGCGCGCTGGACCCAAGTCGTGCCGTCCCATTCCCACGTGTCCGACCGGAAATCTGCCAGGCTGTTGCCCGGGCCGACTCCGCCGAACAAGATCGCTTTGCCGCGAGCCGCGTCGAACGCGAACGCGGATCCGACCCGAGCGCCCGGGCGACGCGTCGGAATGATCTCCGTCCAGTTCGCGCCGTCCCATTCCCACGTGTCCGCTCGCGTACCGGATCCGTTCAGTCCGCCAAAGAGCACGGCTCGTCCGCGTACGGAGTCGAACGTGAACGCGGGGCTCGTTCGCGGCGCCGGGCGGATTGCCGAGCTGATCTGCGTCCAGCGCGTTCCGTCCCACGTCCACGTGTCGTTCAGGGTTCCGAATCCGTTCTCGCCGCCGAAGAGCAGCACCCGCTGATTCTGGGAATCATACGCCATGCGATGCGACCGGCGCTCGCCAGGGCTCGCGGCGACGGTTCGCTGCACCCACGACACTTGCGCGAAGGCGGTCGTTGACGGCGCGAGCAGGAGCGCCAGGATCTTCGCTAATGCGAGCGCGTTGATCGAATCTCGGTGGCGATTCGGTCCGGTCGACTTCATGACGTCGATTCCTTTCTTTGCACGCGGCGCGATCGGGCGACCGCCCGATGTCCAAAGGCGCCGCAAGCGTCGGGTAGAACGGGAAAACGTGCAAAGAGATGGGAGATGCCGGTCGTGACGCACGGAACGAGGTACGTCGATGCGCTCGGGAACGTGACGACACCTTCCAAGGGACTGGTTCAGACTGCGGCACGATCGGGGTTCCGTCAAGCGCTCGATTGGGCTCGGCGCGGCGGGACGATCACTCGGCGCGCATCGCCAGAGGCAGGAGCGCGGCGAGGCGGCGGAACTGCGACTCGTCGTTGTAGAGCTGGCACGACGCGCGGACGACTTTGCCGCCGGCGCACGGCCACGGGAAGAACCACGACTCGATGCCGCGATCGAACGTCCACTTCATGATGTTCTCTTGATCGAGACGCGCGATCGGCGACTTCGGATCGACGGCGGGTAGCGGCACGGAGGCCATCGCCCCGATCATCGAATCGGGGCACGGCGCGGCGACGCCGAGCGACTTCGCGAGGATGTCGCGTGCGGCGAGCGCGAGCGCTCGATTCCGCGCCATCAGCGCGGGCCAGCCGCCGTCGACGAGCGAGCCGAGATAGCGGAGGCACTCGGGGATCGCGAGCCACGCGGTCGGATCGACGGTGCCGGTCCAGTCCCACTCGGCTCGGAACTTGGCGTCGCGAAGCGCGGGGTCGTAGGCGTGGCTGATGACGAGCGGATGGATCGCGCGCTGCCGATCGCGGCGGACGTGGAGGAACGCAGCGCCCTTCGGCGCGCAAAGCCACTTGTGGGCGTTCGCGGTGTAGTAGGCCGCGCCGATCGCGCGGAGGTCGATCTTCACCATGCCGAGCGCGTGCGCTCCGTCGACGAGCGTGTCGACGCCGCGCGCCGCGAGCTCGCGAACGATGCGCGCGATCGGAAAGACGAGCGCGGTCGGGCTCGTGACGTGATCGATCATCGCGAGCTTCGTGCGCGGCGTCGCCGCCGCGAGGATCGGCGCGACGACCTCGTCCTCGCTCGCGAGCGGGAAGGGCACCTTCGCCACGACGACCTTCGCGCCCGCGCGCGCCGCGACGTACTCCATCGTCTTCCAGCACGCGCCGTAGGCGTGGTCCATCGTGAGGAGTTCGTCGCCCGCGCGGAACTCGAGCGAGCGGAGGACTGCGTTGACGCCCGCGGTCGCGTTGACGACGAACGCGAGGTCGTCGGGATCGGCGCCGACGAACGAACCGAGCGCGGCGCGGGCCTCGGCGAGCCGCTTCGTCAGCTGTCGCGCGAGGAACTCGGTCGGCTCGCGCTCCATCTCGTCCTGAAGCGCGTGCTGAAACGCGAGGATCGCGGTCGGGCACGAGCCGAACGATCCGTGATTGAGGTAGAGCACGTCGGGCCGGTGCGGCCAGAGGCGCGCCCATTCGGTCTTCGTCGTGTCGGTCGTGTGAGCGGTTGGATTCATGGCGCGCCAAGCTACTGGAACTCGGTCGCGCGCGAAAGGCGTCGTGCGTTCGCGGACCTATCGAACGCGCAAGATCACGGCATTGGTCACGCTGAGCCCGGTCGCGGATTGCGAGCCGTCGTCTTCGATGATGCCTTGCAGCGTGAGCGTGACCGGCGCCGGTGTGCTCGCGCGGCGGAAGACGATCGAGGGCGCGGGCGTCGACGGGAGCGTCGGCACGCCGAGCGCCCACACGCGGCCGACGTTGTTCCACACGACGCGCGGCGAGCCGCCCGCGAACGGCGGCGGGAAGACCATCGCGCCGACGTGACGCGGCAGCGATGCGAGCGTCGACGCCGTGGGCTCGCCCGGCCACGCGTAGAGCGCGAAGCGCGCGCGGAGCTGTCCCGTCGGCTGCGCCATCACGATCGACATCGGGGAGCCGCGGACGAGCGACAGCTCGCGCGTGACCGGATCGCCGACGCTCGCGTTCACGAGCAAGACGTCTTCGCGATCTCCGCGTCCCTGGTTCACCGTGCCGTAGCGCGCGACCAACGACGGCTCGCCGTACGCGAACGCGCTCGGGAGGATCACGGACGCATGCTCGGAGTGAACGCCCACGTCGACCGCGCCCGCGCCGGGCGGCGTCCGCACGGTGACGCGATCGCCGTCGACGCGCAAGACCTCGGCGGGCCGATCACCGAAGTTGACGCGGAGTCGATCGGGATCGCCGATGTTGAACGAACCGAGCGTCACCGAATCTCCGCCGCTCTCGGATCCGATTCCTGGCGCGACCGAGTAGCCAGACTCGAAGTCGAACGTCCACGTGTCGGCGTTCGAGATGCCGTCGCCGACGCCACCCTGCAGAACGAGGCAGTGACGAACCGTGTCGTACACCATCGATGCTCCCATGAGCGCTGGCGGCGATGAACTCGGGTGGATCTCAGACCAGTCCTCACCGTCCCATTCCCACGTGTCCGACAGGTACGAAAGGTAGGGCAGAAATGGGTCGCTGCCGCCGAAGACCACGACGGTTCCTCGATCCTCGTCGAAGGCCATCGCGGGACCCATTCGAGGCGAGGGAACGTGTACCGGATGTCGGTGCTCCCACGCTGTGCCATCCCATTCCCAGGTTTCGTTGCCGGTGCCCATTCCTCCGAACAGGACGGTTCGACCGCGGCGGCTATCGAACGCCATCGAGAAGCCCTCACCTGTGGCCGGATACGTCGGCGTCGGTATCACGTGCCAGTTGCGACCATTCCACTCAGAGATGATCCCTGTCGAGTACAGGACGTAGATGTCACGCCACGAATCGTACGCCGTGAACCCGCCGAACAGGTTGAACGTCGCCGGCTGGTTGGCCGAGCTGGTGAAGTCCCACGTCATCCCGTTCCACAGGCAAACGTCGCCGTGAATACCGCAGAGCCCAACCACCTGTTCCCGGACAGAATCGTAGACAGGACAAATCCCGCCCCTCTCCGACGACGTGGATGGCCGCACGTACGTCCAACTCTCCCCATCCCACTCGGCGGTGATTCCGTTGTAGTAGACGCCTCGTGCTCTCCGCGAGTCGAACGCTAAACAGGCCGGCGATTGGAAGCCTAGGGAACGGGGCCCGCGCGTGGGAACCGAGAGGCGCCAGTTCGTCTCGTCCCACTCCCAAGTCTCGAATTGGTCACCCAAGTACTCATGGCCGCCGGCCAGGACGATCCGGTTTCGCATCGCGTCGTAGACGATCTCGCCGTAATGGCCGGGATTCACCGAGTCGCCCGTGGTCAAGAGCGTCGCAGTGGCTCCATTCCATTCCCACACTTCGGTGGTCTGGTAGCTCCTCAATGTGAGCGCGATGATGGTGTCCCGTCGATCGTCGTAGGCGAAGCTCCAATAGGATGCGGCGGGTAGTCCAGAGTCCGTCGCCACGAGAGACCAATCGGTGCCGTCCCAAGCCCAGACCGGTTGTGGACCGTGCGGGATGAGCAGCAAGCGGTGAGTCCGTCCGTCGTGGACCAGCGAGCCGTAGGTGTGCGACGGCGGGCTCGTCGACGGGGCGAGCTGCGACCAGTCGACTCCGTCCCACGACCAGGTGTCGGCGAGAAACTCCTTCCTGAATTGTCCGCCGAATAGGATCGTGCGTCCGTGCTCGAGGTCGCATGCAAATGCACCCGATTGGCGCCACGGTGGGCTCGACTGGGGGTGACGCTGGATCCAATCGGTTCCGTCGTACTCCCACGTCTCGGCTGCTCGCGTTTGGTCGTTGGGCCCGAACAGCACGGCGACTCTTCTGTTCGAGTCGTACGCGAAGGTGTGCTCGCTCGGCGGAATCGTAGGCACTTTGCGATGCGTCCACGTTCGGCCGTCCCACTCCCAGATCTCGTTCCGCGTGAACAAGAGCGTGCGTCCGGTTGCGGCGTCGAACGCGAGGTCGTTGGAATAACCCCTCGGTGGCGAGTTCACGCGAACGATCCAGCCGGGCACCGCGGCGGCCGGTTGCAGCGGACCGAGCGCGATGGCGGAGAGCAGGCTCAGCTCAGAAACGAAGGCAGCGACGCGTCCCGACATGGTGCGATCTCCAGCCGAGGGGCGTCCTTCTCTATCGGCCGGCCGGAGTCGGGACTGCAGGCGAGAGCCGCTCAACGGTGCATCGCATGGTCGGCCCTGGGTCGAGGGTCGCGACGGCGAGGCTCTTGCCTTGCGGCGGGTTTCTACTCGATCCGCACCACGACCGCGTTCGTGACCGAGAAGCCGAGCGCGCTCGGCGAGCGTCGATCTTCGAGGATCGCCTGGAGCGAGAGCGTCGTCGGGTGCGCGATCCCATTCGCTTTAGTGAGTCCCCAGGGCGCACTGGGCGGTGTCGTCGCCGACTGCGCGACCCCGCCGCAGAACGGTGACGGAAGCCCGCCCGTCCGACAGTAGAACGGCTGCGGCGTCGTCGGCCGCGAGAGCGGCGTCGGGTTCGCGGTGAGGCCGATCGTCGCTCCGTGTGCGGCGAGAAGCGTCGTCCTCACGGGCGCCCCGTGCCACGCCCAGAAGGCGTAGCGCGCCGACGCGGGCCCGGCGGGCGCCGCATCGAGGCGAATGGCGATCGACGCGCCGACCGGAACCGACACCGTGCGCGTCGCATCGCCGGCCGATCCATTCACGAAAAGCACGTCGGTCACGGGACCCAAAACGCCGTTCACGTTGCCGCCGCGAATCGCCGAGCGGTCCCACTCCGCGAGGAACGCGGAGGCGGTCCCGCCTGCACGCAAGAAGTCTCCGCCGGCGAGGAGCCGCGGTCCGGCACCGCGATCGAAGGACCCGAGCGTGAGGATCGACCCCCCGATGCCCGAGCCGAAGAAGGACCACGCGCTGCCGTTCCATCGAACGACGACGTCGTCGTTGCCGGTGGAAGGCTGTCGCGCCGCACCGTAGAGCGCCATCCCGGAGCCGTCGTCGAAAGCGTGGATCCGGCCGACGAACGTCGGGCTTCCCGGGAACGCCGACCATGCAGATCCGTTCCACCGCCCAATGCCGAGGATGCCGTCCGCGTCCCGCCGAAGAAAGCCGCCGACGCAGAGCGTCGGGCCCGTTCCATCGTCGTACGTGGTCAACCACGAGGGCTGGCTGTTGGGATCGAGCGGCGCTGGCAACGAGACCCACGTCGTGCCGTTCCACCGGGACAGCCCGCCAACGGGCGTCAGGGAGCCGGCAGCGTACAGTGACGGGCCGGAGCCGTCGTCGTACACCTCGAGCGCGGAGACCGATCCGGTGGCGTTCCCGACAGCCGACCACGACGTTCCATTCCATCGGTCGACCGGCGGCGCCGTCGGATTCCCGTGGCTGTCGAAGAAATAGCCGCCGGCGTAGAGCGCCGGACCGGATCCATCGTCGAACACGGCCAATGTGGTCACACCCTCGCCTGTGAAGTCGTCGGGGATCCCGAGCCCGTTGCCGAGCGCGTGCCAGGCGGCTCCATCCCAGCGCGCCACGTTCACAGCGGGCGCGCCATCGGCCTTCGAGAAGCGCCCGCCGGCGTACAGCGCGGGGCCGCTGCCGTCGTCGAACCACGCGAGTGCCCGGACGTCTCCGGATTCCGGCGGCGCCGAGATCGCGGTTCGGGCGATCCCGCCCCCGAGCGCCGACCACGTGCTCCCATTCCAGCGCGCGACTCCTTTCGCTGAGACGCCGCCCGCGTGAACGAACCATCCGCCTGCGTAGAGCGCGGGACCGCCCGGCTCGTCGACCGAAAGCAGCGCCTCGACCTCGTCGTTGATGCCGTCAGTGCGAGCCGTCCACGAGACGCCATCCCAGAACGACAGTCCGGTACGGGGCCCGTTCAGCAGCACGCGCGAGCCGGCGGCATCCCGTCCGACGGCGACGAGGCGCGCCCCGTTTCCGTCGTCGAAGATTCCGAGATTTCTCGCCGCGTAGGGACTGCCGAGAACCGGCGACCAGCTCGTCCCGTTCCATCGCGCGATCTGTCGCTCGTATCCGGATCCGAAGTTGAATTCGCCTGTGGCGTAGAGAGCCGCGGGCGCGTTGCCAGCCGCGTAGACCTCGAGCGCCAACACGATGAAGGCGGGCGCACCGACGACCGTCCACACGTGACCGTCGAAGCGCGCGACGGACGGGCTCGCCGTGCACACGCCGCCGACGACGATCGACTGGAACAGCCCACCGACGAAGAGCGCCGGTCCGGAGCCGTCGTCGAACGAGCGCATCGAGAACACGTTGATCGGGTTCGGACACTGATCCAAGCCGACCTTCCGCCACACCGATCCGTTCCAACGTGCGAGACCTGCAGCGCTCACGGACCCTGCCGACGAGAAGTATCCGGAGGCGTACAGTTCGCCGCCGAAGGTTTGCATGTTGAAGATGTCGCGGTCGGTTCCACCGTCGGGGAGCGCCTGCCAACCGCTGCCGTTCCACCGCGCAATGTGCGCCACGGGGGATCCGTCCGCCTGCGTGAACGAGCCGGCGGCGAACAGCGAGTCGCCGCCTCCATCGTCGAAAACCGCGAGCGACCAGACGACGTCGTTGGTGCCGGTGCCTACGCTCGACCAGTGCTGTCCGTTCCATCGCGCGAGATTTCCGCACGTCGCGTTTCCGGCGCGAGCGAAGGCGCCGCCGGCGTACAGTGCCGGCCCACTGCCGTCGTCGAAGACGGCGAGGGAAAAGACCGGGCCGTTCGTCCCGGCGCCCAGCGGCAACCATTGTTGTCCATCCCAACGCGCGATGCCGTTCGCCGCGAAGCCCCCGGCGAACGTGAACTCCCCACCCGCATACAGGGCCGGCCCGCTGCCATCGTCGAATGTCGCGAACGACTCCACCGGACCGTCGAGACCGTCGAGGGGGAAGAGCCCCGGCGTCCACTGGCCGTCTTCGATGGGGAGGTCGGCGAGTGCCGGGCCGCCGAGCAGTGCGACGAGCGTGGCGGCGAGCGGGATACGGTGTCCCATGACGATGCTCCTAGGAGGGGAATCGTACGATCAGCCTCAAACATTCTAATGGCGCCATGACCGGAATCTGTTGCAAGAAAGTCGAGCGATTTCGACCTGCCGGCGGAGGATCCTGCGCCGGTCGGCGCTCGTCGAGCGGCGCGGCCCGGGGAGTCATGCTTGCCGGGTTTGTCGCGCGGCTAATGCACGCGCAAGATCACGGCGTTGGTCACGCTGAGCCCGGTCGCGGATTGCGAGCCGTCGTCTTCGATGATGCCTTGCAGCGTGAGCGTGATGAGCGTCGCGGGCGCGGGCGAGCGGAACACGACGGTCGGCGCGACGCGCGAGGCATAGGTCGGCGCGCCGAGGACCGCGCGATGGCCGAGCGTGTTCCAGACGATCGGCGACAGCCCGCCGAGGAAGCGCGGCGCGAGCACCATCGAGCCCACGCCTCCGGGCAGCCGCGTCCGCGTCGCCGCGGTGGGCGCGCGTCCCCACAGGTAGAGGACGTAGCGCGCGGCCTGCCGACTCGACGGCGTCAGCAGCACGCACTGCAGCGGCTGCTGGAGCGCGACGGCGATCTCGCGCGTCATCGCATCGCCGGTGATTGAGTTCACGAGGAGGACGTCTTCGCGATCCCCACGACCCTGATTCACGTTGCCCCAGCGCGCGATCACGTCGGGCGCGATGTACGTGAACGACATCGCCGTCGCGCTCGTGGCGCCGCCTCGCTCGACGCGAACCTCGACCTGACCCGTGCCGGGAGGCGTCCGCGCGAGGATCATGCTGGGCGTCACGTCGACGAGCGTCGCGGTCGCGTTGCCGAATCGCACGCTCGTTGCGCCGGCATCGCCGAAGTGCGCGCCCGTGATGCGAACGAGGTCGCCGCCGGCCTCGGATCCAATCGTCGGCACAACCGACGCGAGCTCAACGGTCGATCGCACGAACACATCGGCAACGCCGTTAGTGTCGCCAGCGACGACGTTCGGCGTGTCGCTGACGAACGCAACAGTTCCGCCATCGGCCGAGATCGCGAACGACCTGATGAAGTTGCGTCCGATCGCCGAGGCTTGTCCGCCGCTGGACGTGAGGCTCACGCGCGTCGTGGTGCCGTCGCGGCGGTCGTGCACGAACAGATCCCCGGTGCCATTGGTGTCGTCCGACACGAGGTCCCACGCTGACGACCAGAACGCGACGATGCTTCCGTCCTCCGACGGCGTCGGAAAAGTCTGAAAGCTCGTCCCAAGGGCTTGAGCGCCATTCGAGTCGACGTCTACGCGAGTCGTCTCACCGGTCTGCAAATCCTGGACGAAGACGTCCGGTTGCCGATTGGTATCGCCGGGAACGAGGTTCGGCGACAGGCTCGTAAACGCGACGAATCGTCCGTTGCCGGAAATGCACGCGTGGCGGCCATTTTGGTTATAGGGAACGCCGGGGGAATCCGACGTAACAGCGCGGACGCTTCCGGTCGACATGTCGGCGACGAACACGTCGAGCGAAGAGGACACGTCGTTCGGAACGATGTTGTTCGAATCGCTTTCGAAGCTGACGAAGCGACCGTCGTCGGAGACCGATGGGGCCGTGCAAGGGCGGTCGGCGCCCGAGCCCGAGAGTGATCGGCTCACCAGCGATGTCACCCCGGCGGTCCGGTCCCGAAGATAAACCTGCTGACCTCTGATGCCCCCCGCAACGAGATTCGTCGCCGTGCTGCAGAAGGCGACGAACCGCCCGT
Source organism: Planctomycetota bacterium (assembly GCA_016178505.1). Taxonomy (GTDB): domain Bacteria; phylum Planctomycetota; class JACOTG01; order JACOTG01; family JACOTG01; genus JACOTG01. Next base: position 2,272 of record JACOTG010000301.1, on the reverse strand, counting down.
CTGCAGACAGGCTGATCGTGCTCCCGTTGTCGCCTCTGGCGTCTGAGTTCGCGAGGCTTCCATCCGACGCCACCGTCGCGATCTCCGTGGTTTCGGCTTGCAGATCTCGAATCAGCGCGTGAGTGCAGAGCAGAGGATTGGGAGGCACGTTCGGCAGCGCGGCGACGAACGCGACGAATCGCCCGTTCGCCGAGATGTACGCACCATACCCGCGGATGTGGTCGCCGGTCGGACCCAGCGTGATGAGAGTCGTCGCGCCGGTTTGGCGGTCGTGGACAAACGAGTCATCGGATGTGTCCCCGTCACCGGGGGCAAGATTGGAAGCGAGACTAGTGAATGCGACGAAGCGACCATCCGCGGAAATCGTGGGCGAGTCGCTAAGGCCGTTCCCCTCGACCCCGTTGGAGTCGACGCTCACTCGGGTCGTTGGTTGCGCGAGCGCGTTCGCGCTGACGATCAGCACGAACGCAACGAGCGGAGGAACGAGCGGAGAACGAATCATGATCCTCCTCCACAGCGGGGCGATCGATCGCGGCAGCCATCGTCGTGCCGCGAGGACCTTAGCGTCAAGGGCAGCGTTGGTTTGATTGACTTGGTCTGCGGCGACTGCGAAAGTAGCGGGTCTTTGGCGCGGGTTTTCGTGGGCTCGCGCGCCGCTGGCGTGACGGGAAGAGGAGCGCATCGTGGTCGTTCGCGAGCTGGGTCGGATGGCGTATCGCGAGGCGTGGGCGCTGCAGAAGCGCCTCGTCGACGATCGCGTCGCCGGGCGCGTCAGCGACACGATGCTCCTCGTCGAGCACCCGCCGACCGTGACGCTTGGGCGCGGCTCGAAAGACGGCGATCTCCTCTTCGATCCCGAGGCGCTCGCGGCGCGCGATGTCGAGTGCGTGTCGATCGAGCGCGGCGGGCGCGCGACCTTTCACGGGCCCGGTCAGCTCGTCGGCTATCCGATCGTTGCGCTTCGTGAGGTGGGCCTATCGCCCGTCTCGTTCCTGCGCCGGCTCGAGGACGGGCTCGTCGATGCGCTCGCGGAACTCGGCGTCGCCGCGTCGCGCGTGCCGGGGCTCACGGGCGTGTGGGTCGCGCGCGACAAGATCGCGGCGATGGGCATCGCGGTGTCGCGCGGCGTCACGTACCACGGCTTCGCGCTCAACGTGAAAGATGCGCTCGACGGATTCGCGTCGATCGTGCCGTGCGGCATCCCCGTGAGCGAACACGGCGTGACGTCGATCGAGCGCGTGTTCGGCCGTCGCGTCGAGGTCGACGATGTCTCGCCGATCGTTGCGCGCCACGTCTGCGAATCGCTGACGAAGGTGCCCGCATGAGCGAAGCCGTCACGCGCCGCCGCCTCCCGCCGTGGCTAAACCTGACGACGGTGCACACATGAGCGAATCCATGACGCGCCGCCGCCTCCCGCCATGGCTGAAAATGAAGCTCCCGGGCGGCGAAGACTACACGCGCCTCAAGGCGACGATGCACGGCCTCAACCTGCACTCGGTCTGCGAGGAAGCGAAGTGCCCGAACCTCGGCGAGTGCTGGAGCCGCGGCGTCGCCACGTTCATGATCCTCGGCGACGTCTGCACGCGCGGCTGCCAATACTGCGCGGTGTCGAAGGGCAAGCCCGTCACGCTCGACCGCGACGAGCCGCGCCGCGTGGGCGAAGCGGCCGCGCGCATGAACCTGCGCCACGTCGTCGTGACCAGCGTCGACCGCGACGATCAGCAAGACGGCGGCGCCGCGATCTTCGCCGAGACGATCCACGAGATCCGCCGCGCGCGCCCGGGCACGGTCGTCGAGGTGCTGATCCCGGACTTTCGCGGAAACGAATCGGCTCTGAAAACCGTCCTCGACGCGAAGCCCGACATCCTCAACCACAACGTCGAAACCGTGCCGCGCCTCTATCGCGACGCGCGAAAGGGCGGCCGCTACGAATGGGCGCTGTGGGTTCTCGAGCGCACGCACGCGCTCGACCCCACGATGATCACGAAGACGGGGATGATGTTCGGGCTCGGCGAAACCGACGAGGAGATCCGCGCGGTGCTGCGCGATCTCGTGGCGCGCGACGTGAACTTGCTCACGCTCGGCCAATACCTGCGCCCGACGCCCGAGCACCTCGAGGTCGCGAAGTTCTACACGCCCGACGAGTTCGCGGCGTGGAAGGTCGAGGCCGAAGCGCTCGGCTTCGATCACGTCGAGTCGGGGCCGCTCGTCCGAAGCTCGTACCACGCCGACCACCAATTCGAAGTCGCCGGTCTGATCAAGGAGAAGCCAT
>JACOTG010000300.1 GCA_016178505.1 Planctomycetota bacterium | reverse complement strand
CGTGACGGATGGCGGCCAGGTGGTTCGCGCCCGACTCGCCGCCGACCCAACGCTCGAATTGCGGGTCGATCGCACCCTCGCCCGGCTCGTCGAGGAAGGCGGCACCCCGTCGGACGCCCTGGTCGCCCTGCTCGCCGAGCTCGAAGCGAAAGCGCCGTCCATGCTGGTCGTCGACATGCTCGAGCAGGGACTCGACAGGGCCACCCAGGAGGTTTTGATCGCCCGGCTTCGCCGTCGCGGACGACATCCTTCCGGGCCCGTACATGCTGACGGTCGAGAGACCGGGCGCGCCGCCGCGACACCGCACGATCGAGATCTTCCCCGGCGAGACGTCGTTCATCCACGTCCCGCTCGAGGTGACCCCGCGATGAAGCCCGTCGTCGCTGGGATCGTGCTCATCGCCCTGCTCGCGCTCGGCGCGGTGGCTTGGGTGTTTTTCTCGGCGGAGACGGCGCCGCCTCCGCGCGCGCGGAGGCCGGCGAGATCGAGCGACGACGGGGCGTCGATCGGTGAGCGTGAACGGTCGAGCGACGCGGCGCCACCGGCGGTCGAGAAACGCGACGCGCCGACATCGCCTACGGCTTCGCATTCCAAAGGCTGGATCGGCGGCCGCGTGCGCGACGATCAGCACCGACCGGTCGAGGGCGCGACGGTCTACGCGATCGCCGAGGATTGCTACTCCGTGCCGAAAGAACAGGGCGCGACGTCCGATCGCGACGGGCGGTGGCGATTGCCGGTGCGTGAGAGCGGCGTCACGGACCTCGGCGCGATGAAGGTCGGATACGTGCCGGTCCTCTTGCGCGACGTCTCGCTCGACGCGACGGCGAGCCGCGACGACGTCGACTTCGTCCTCGGCGCCGGCGCGGTGATCTCGGGTCACGTCCGCGATCCGAAGGGCCGCGCGCTCAACGGCGTTCGTGTCGCGTGCGCGCCAGACGACGCGCGGAATGCGTCGCCGCCGACCGACGGCTCGGTCCTGCCGGGCCGCGCGTTCTTGCCGAACTTCGCCGTGATCGCGCAGACGGATCCGACGGGCGAGTACGCGGTGCGCGGGCTCGAGGCGGGAAAGGCGTACGCCGTGAGCCCGACGGGCGGCGAGTTCTTCGCCGCGCGGCAGCGGGGTGATGACCTATCGCGGCGCGTGCCGGCCCCGTCGTCGAACGTCGACTTCACGATGCTCGCGTCGGGAGTCGTTCTCGTCACGGTCGTCGACGACGTCACCGGCTCGCCGGTCGGCGGATGCTCACTCGAGCTATCGGGCGCGGGTTTCGGCGGACGGCAGGTGCCGGAGTGGTGGGCCGAGCCGATCCGATTCGACAAGAACCTGAAAGCCGGACGCTACAAGCTGAGCGTGGACGCGAGGTGCTTCGAGCCGGCGGAGCAGTCGTTCGACCTCGTGGACGGCGCGCCGCCGCTCGAGCTGACCGTGAGGCTTCGACGCAAGTCGGGCGTCGTCGCCGGATCGCTTCGCGTGACGGCTCGCGACGACCTCGGCGCGCCGGTCCCATCCCTGTGCGTGCATGCGGCCGGCGTCGGCGTGCTCGCCGACGTCGCGCCCGCGCCGAACGAATCGATCGAGCCCGGAGTTCGCGAGGTCCACAACCTCGAGCCCGGCGCGTACAGCGTCGAGGTGACGTCGCAAAGTCGCGACTACGAATCGACGATGGCGGGCGCGGAGATTCGTCCCGGCGAAACGACGATGGTGGAGGTCGTCCTCCAGGGGGCAGGCCGCCTCGTCGTCGAAGTGAAGAACCCGGAAGGCGAGTTCTTGAAGGGATACCGAATCGACATTCGCGGCGAGGACGGCAATCGCCTGAGCCCCGAGATGTTGGCGCGCGCGGGATCGACGATGCAGAGCGTGACGAAGGGTCGCGTCGAGTCGCCGGGCCCGCTCGCGGTCGGCCGCCTGAGGCCGGGGCGCGTCACGGTCGCGATCGCGTGCGACGGCTACGAGCCGCGCGCGGAGACCGTCGACGTACGCCGCGGCGAGGAAGCCCCCGTGCCGATCACGCTCCAGCACGCACTGCGCTGATCCGAGGGAGTCGTCGACGGGGAGACTTGGGGAAATGGAAGAGCCAGACGGCGAGTCACGGCCACGCGTTTCTCGCGCGTGACGCGTGTCGAGGCCTACCATGAGTCCACGCAACGATGCTCCTCGCGCGCGGCGACCGAGCGCAGGAGCGGCCACGCGCGAATGGGCCGTGTGCCGTCGACTCGCCATGAGGCGTGGGATCTCGCAAGATCGATCGACTCGACGACGCGGGGCATCCGTGGCCGCGCCGACCGCTAGCGAATCAAGGGAGCGGTCGGGTAGATTGGCCGCGACTTCATCGTCATCGAGGAGCCAATACCCCCCATGAAGGGTGTGTTCGTCGCCGTTGCGCTGCTGCTCGCGCTCGTGATCGGTGCGATCGCCTACGTGCTCTCACGGCCGGAGCCCGCGCCGATTCCCCGTCACGCGATCGAGGCCGTCGCGGAGACATCGAACGAACCTCACGACGTCTCCGAGCCATCGCATTCGCCGCGCGAGACTTCGACGACGCCTTCCACGTCCTCGAAGCCGAGCGACCCGCCCGCGACCCGGGAAAAGCCGCCGAAGCGCGAGCCGGAACCGCAGCGCGGATCGTTGTCGGGGCGCGTGGTCGACGCGCAGGGCGCGCCGGTCGCAGGCGCGATCGTCTATCGGATCGCCGTCGATGCGCCGAGTGCGAACTCGTTCGACGAGAGCATTCGCGTTACGTCGGACTCGAACGGGCGATTCAAGCTGTCGGTGTTCGAGGACGGGACCGTCGACCTCGGCGCCGTGCACGAGGGCTACATGCCCGCGATGCTGCGAGACATCGCGATGAGCGCCGGCGACGACCGCGAAGGGCTCGAGCTGATCCTCGGCGACGGCGCGAAGATCACGGGCAAGGTGGTCGACACGGCGGGGCACGGCCTCGCCGACATCAAGATCGTCGTCGCGCCGAGCAACGTCAGCGATCTCGCGAGCGCGGGAAACGCCGTCTTCCTGCCGGGCCGTTCGCTGGCGACGCGGGCGCCGATCTTCACGACGACCGACGAGAAGGGCGAGTACGTCGCGCGCGGCCTCGTCGGGGATTCGAACTATCAGGTGCGGCCCGACACCGGCCAGATGCTGCTCGTCCCCGGCACCGAAGGCGACGAGGGACGAAATGTGGTTGCGCCGGCGGAAGGCGTGGACTTCACGATGGTGAAGTCGGTGAGCGTCTCCGTGAAGGTGCAGGACGCCGACTCGGGCGAGCCCGTGCCGTCCTTCAGCGTCATCCTCACGCGACAGGGGGACCGCGGCGCGTCGTCGACCTCGACGAGCATCGCGAACTCGCCCGACGGCATCGTGCGCTTCGAACGCTACCTCGTGCCGGGGAAGTACCAGCTCTCGGCCGAGGCCAAGGGCTACGAGGCGTCGGGAAACCAGGACGTCGAGCTCCAGCCGTCGGACTCTCCGCGCGAGCTGTTCGTGCGCCTGCATCGCCACTCGAAGCCGCCGGGCGGAACGCTTGCGGTGACGCTCAAGGACGAAGCGGGCGAGCCGATCACGCGCGCGCACGCATTTGCGATGGCGACCGAGGATCCGTCGAGCCCGGGACGCTACGGCAGCGCGCAGGCGCAAAACGGTCTGGCCGAGATCAAGGACCTCGAGGCGGGGCGCTACCGCATCAGCATCCAGCCGCAGGGCTCGTTCCTGCAGCCGCTCACGGTCGAGGCGGAGGTTCGTGCGGGGGAGACCACGGCGGTCGACGTCGTCGTGCCGACCGGCGGCAAGGTCCAGATCGACGTCAAAGACATCGAGGGTCACTACCTCACCGACGTGCGCGTTCAGGTCACGGACTCGCAGGGCCAAGCCGTTTCGACGCTCTTCGTGTCGACGAGCGCAACGGGGCAGACGATGTCGCGATCGGACGGCATCTTCTTCCCGGGCCGCGCGACGGCGGGGCCGCTGCCGGCCGGCATCTACACGATGACGTTCTGGTGCTCGGGCTTCCAGTCGCGAAGCGAGACCGCCGAAGTTCGACGCGGCGACGAGTCGTCGCTGTCGGTCGTGATGGAGAAGCAATAGGTTGAGTAGCGCCGCGGTCCTCGTGGCCCTCGCGCTCGCCGCGATGGCGAGCGAACCGGATCCACCGCCGCGGCAAAACGTCGTCGTCTTTCTGGTCGACACGCTTCGCGCCGACGCGGTGGGATGTCTCGCCCCCGACAAGGGCAAATCGGCGACGCCGACGATCGACCGGCTCTCTGCGGACGGCGCGCTCTTCACGCGATGCTCGTCGCAAGCGCCGTGGACGAAGGTTTCCGTCCCGTCGATCCTCACGTCGCTCTACCCGACGACGAACGGCGTCGTTTCCGTGCTCGCCAAGCTCCCCGATTCCGCGACGACGATTGCCGAGGCGTTCCGGAGTGCGGGCTATCGAACGGCCGCGTTCTTCACGAACCCTTTCCTCGGCAACGCGACGAATCTGCGCCAGGGCTTCGACACGGTCTACGAGGCGAAGGATCTGCTCGGCGATCGCAAGGGGCCGCGCTCGAACTCGGGGACGTCCGCACTCGTGAACCAGAAGGCGCTGCCGTGGATCGACGTGGTGGCGCATGGCACCGATCGGCGGCCCTTCTTCTTGCTCCTGCACTCGATGGATCCGCACGAGGAGTACTGCCCGGCGCCGCCGTGGGACGCGCTCTTCGCCGACCCGGCGCGCGCGTCCGCGTGGCACGGGCAGTGGGCGCGGCTGAAGTCGCTCGACGAGCACCCCGCGATCAATCGCCGCTCGCGTGCCGACTTCGCGCGGCTCGGGATCGACGCGGACGCGTTTGCCGCAACCGGACGCGGGCTCTATCAAGGCTGCGTGGCGTTCGACGATCACGAGATCGGTCGCGTGATGGATCGGTTGAAGGACAGCGGCCTCCTCGACAACACGATCGTCGTGGTCACGTCGGATCACGGCGAAGAATTCCTCGAGCACGGCTACACGAGCCACGGCCATTCGCTCTACGACGAGATGATCCACGTGCCGCTGGTGATTCGCGCGCCGGGCGCGGCGTCGCGGAGGATCGATTTGCGCGTGGCGTCGCTCGACATCATGCCGACGCTCCTCGACCTCACCAACGTGCCGTACCCGACGGGCCTCCAAGGGACGAGCCTTGCGCCGCTCGTGCTCGGAACGGCGAACAGCGGCTTCGTCGAGCGGCCGGTGTGGAGCGAGATGTACACCGAGGATCCCGTCGGGGGGATCGCATTCGCGCGCATCGATGCGACGTGGAAGGCGATCTTTCAGGTGAAGCCGTGGCGCGAGCTGCCGCGACCCGAGTTCGAGCTGTTCGCGACCGCGACCGACCCCAACGATCGCGATGACGTTTCCACCAAGAACCCCGATGTGATGAAGGCAGCGAAGAAGGAGATCTTGCAGCGCTACGCGTTCCTGCCGCGGCTCCCGGGCGTGGACACGTCGCTGACGCTCGACGCCGACACCCTCGACCGATTGAAGGCGCTCGGTTACTTGAAGTGAGCGTGGTCAGCGGCGCGGGCGCTTCGGTTTTGAGATGCGGATGCGCCCGCGGGGCAAGCGCTTCTTCGCGCGCGGCTTCGGCGGGCGAGAGCCGTTCTTCCCCGTGGGCCTGATGATCTCGCCGTCGGGACGGCGACCCGGACGCGCCAGCTCGGCGAGGCGTTCGTCCACCTTCGCGTAGACGCTTCCACGCGGAAATGCACCGCGAGGGCCCTTCTTCCCGGCGTCGCGACCGATGAGAATCTTCACGCAATCCTCGATCGTGCGCGCGGCCCAGACGTGGAATCGACCCTCGCGCGCAGCCTCGACGACGTCCTCGCGGAGCACGAGGTTCTTCACGTTTTGCGCGGGGATCACGACGCCTTGCGTGCCGTTGAGCCCGCGCGCGCGGCAGACGTCGAAGAATCCTTCGATTTTTCGGCTCACGCCGCCGACCGGTTGGATCTCGCCCTTCTGGTTCACCGAGCCGGTGATCGCGAGGTCCTGTCGCACGGGTGCGTCGCCGAGCGCGGACAGGAGGGCGATCAGCTCCGCGGCGGACGCCGAGTCGCCCTCGATCGGCCCGTACGACTGCTCGAAGCACAGAGTCGCCGCGAGCGCGATCGGCCGCTCGCGCCCGAACGTCCCAAGCATGTAGCCCGACAGGATCATCACGCCCTTCGTGTGGATCGGGCCGGCGAGCTTCGATTCGCGCTCGATGTCGAGGAAGCCCGAGCGGCCCATCGCGACGCGCGCCGTCACGCGCGCGGGCCGCGCGAACGACGTGTCGCCGAGATCGTAGAGCGACAGCGCGTTCACTTGGCCGACTGCCGCGCCGTCGACGTCGACGAAGATGTCGCCGCGCTGGAAGTACTCGAGGAACCGGTCCTCGACGAGTCCGGTGCGCCGGCGTCGTGCGGCGATCGCCTCCCTCACGTCTGCCGCGCCAACGACGCTGCGTCCCGCGCGCGCGGCACAGTACTCGGCCTCGCGAACGAGGTCGGCCAGCTCCGCGTAGCACGCGGTGAGTTTCTCGCGGTCGTCGGTCATCTCGACGGCTCGCTCGACGATCACGCACACCGCTGCGCGGTCGAACGGTCGCAGGTTTTCCTGGCGGCCGATCGACGCGACGAACGAGGCCAGCTCCCGGATTCGCGCGTCGCTGCGCTCGGTGTCGTCGTCGAACTCGACCTTCACCTTGAAGAGGTCGCGGAAGTCCGGATCGACGCGGTGGAGGAGCCAGTAGAGCTGGGGCGTTCCGACCATCACGACCTTCGCCTCGAGCGGGATCGGCTCGGGCTTGATCCCTTCCGTCGTGATGATGCCGTAGACGTCGCCGATCTCCTCGACCTTGATCGCGCGATCGCGGATCGCGCGCTTGAGGCTGTCCCACGAGAGGAGGTTTCGAAGCACGTCGAGCGCGTCGATCACGAGGTAGCCGCCGCCCGCGCGATGAACCGATCCGGCTTTCACCATCGTGAAGTCCGTCACCAGCGCACCGAATTGCGCGCGCCGATCGACGCGACCGAACAGGTTTCGATACGTGGGATTCGACTCGAGCACGACTGGAGCACCGCCCGCGTCGTCGTGCGTCACGAACACGTTCGCGTGATAGCGGAGGAACGACGGCTCGGGCGACGGGATCATCACGCCCGGAATGACCTGCTGGGGCTCGCGGCGCTTGAAGTCGTCGATGTTCGCGAGCACGTCGTCCTGGACGGCGCGCAGGTGTCCGAGAACGGCCGCGTTTTCCCGGTACTTCTCCTCGAGGTCTTCGATCGCGTGTCGAACGGCGCGCATCGCGGTGTCGCGATCGAGGCCCTTCACGACCTCGCGCGCTTCCTTCTCGAGCTTGCGGATCTCGCGCATTACCGCGTTGATCTCGCCCTGAAGCAGCTCCTGACGGCGGCGATGGTCCTCCTTCTCCTCGGGGGGCAGCGCCTCGTAGTCTTGCTGGCGAATCGGCTTCCCGCCCTTGAGCGGGATGCATGCGAGGCCGTTCGGGACTTGCTGCACGCGGAACCCCGCGGCCTTGCAACGCTCCTCGAGCGCGGCCACGAGCCCGTCGCGCTTCTCTCTCGCGCTCTTCACGAGCTCTTCGTGTCGCTTCTCGTACTCCTCGCTCTCGAACGTCTTCGGGATTTCGGTCTTCAGCTCGCCGACGAGGTCCAGGAGGTCGCGCTGCAGCACGGGGCCCTGGCCCGCGGCGAGTCGGATCGCGCGCGGTCGATCCGTGTCCTGGAAGTTGTGGACGTAGCACCAGTCGGACGGCTTCGGCCGAACGCCGGCGCGGCGCCGGAGGTGGTGCAGAAGCGTGAAGGTGCGACCGGTCCGCGGCGGGCCCGCGATGAACAGGTTGAAATCCGGCCGCTCCATGCCCAGCCCGAACTCGATCGCCGCGACGACCCGCGCCTGCGAGATCGGCTCGCCGGTCGCCGCGGCGGCGAGGTCGGCGGTCGTCTCGAACGCGAGCGACGCCGGATCGCAACGCCAGCGCAGCTCGTCGGGGGTCAGCTCACGGGATTCGTCGGGCAAGGCATACCTCTTCGCGTGCCGTCACGAGAGGCGAGGATTCTAGCCTCGGAACCGAGGTCGCGCACGGCGTTTTCGCAACGGCAGATCGCCGCGATCCGGTACATCGACATTCGGCACGAACAGAAATCCGTTGCGAAGCCGGGAGCCGAAGGTCAGATTTGGAGTCGATGAACGTGACCTCTCCCAATTTCTACGCAACCTTGTCGGTCCTCGGGCGACGAATCAGGCAGTCAAATGCCAACCGTCCTCCGAATCGCGGGGTATCGATTCTTCTTCTTCAGCAAAGAGGGAACCGAGCCTCCGCACGTACACGTCGAGCGAGACGACGACTACACGAAGGTCTGACTCGAGCCGGTCTTCGTATCCAGGTCGAAAGGATTCAACGGTCATGAGATCGCGCAGATCCTCCGCATCGTCAAAGCGAACCGGACGAACTTCCAGGAAAGGTGGGACGAGCACTTTGCCTGACAAGCTAGAGCCTCTCGCCGTCGACGTGCGGTGTACGCGGGATTGCCTCCGCGTCGCACTCGCCGACGGTCGCGAGATCTCGGTTCCGGTCGCGTGGTTTCCTCGCTTGTCTGCAGCATCGTCAGCGCAGCGAACGCGATGGCGGCTCATCGGCGGCGGGATCGGAATTCACTGGCCGGGCATCGACGAGGACATCTCCGTCGAAAGCTTGCTAGCGATCAAGTAATCGTGCCGACCTGTCGAGGTCGGTTGCTTCAGGATCGTCGCTGCGTCGAGGCGAGCTCGGGGAATTGGGCGCGCAGCTCCGCGGCGGCTCGGGCGGCCTCCCGGTATTCGCTCGAGGCGGCGACGAAGTAGCGAAGCGCCACGCGACGGTTCCGGCGGACGCCGTGCCCCCGGAGATAGCACTGGCCGAGCAAGTAACGCGCCCAAACGTCGGCGCGCTCGGCTGCTGATCGGTAGAGTTGGGCCGCGCGGCGGCGATCGCGTCTCACGCCATCGCCGTTCGAGTAGCGGACGCCGAGGCGACACAACGACGCCTCGTCACCTTTTGCTGCCGCGCGCTTCAGCCATTTCACTTCCTCGCGGCGATTCACGCGGTGTCCTTCGAGGCCGCCGAAGATGCGCGCGAGCCAGTGCGCGGCACCCGCGTGACCCTTCGCTGCCGAGCGTCGGTACCAGCGGATCGCCATCGCCCAACTCTGCGGAAGCACGTCGCCTTTTCGGTACATCTGTCCGATGTTGAAGGTCGCGTGCTCGTGGCTTTGCCGAGCGGCGCGTCGATACCAGCGCAGTGCTTCGACACGATCGCGTCGCACCCCTTCGCCATAGAAGAGCGCGTAGCCGAGCGACAGCTGAGCGTCGTGGTTGCCGCGCTCCGCCGCGAGACGAGTCCAACGCATTCCTTCGCGCACGTCGCGCTTCGTTCCATGGCCTTCATTGAGCCACGAGCCGATCAGTGATTGGGCGCCGCGGACACCTTGCAGCGCCGCGCGCCGCAACCAACGGAATGCGCGCCGTCGGTCGATGGGGCGCTCGTACGCGAGCGACCAACCGAGGTCGTACTGCGCGCGTTCGTTGCCGCGCTTTGCCGCGGAGACGAGTTGCTTGCGTCGTCTCGAAACCGCTCTCGCCTCGGCCGTCATCTCGACCGTCATCGATGTTCGTGTCGATCGGAGTGCGGGTCGGTCGGCGAGTGTTGTTGTTCGGAGTCTGACACCGTATGCGCCGGGTCGCAGCGCCAGGCGAGGAGTAGGGCCGCGGCTGCGGCGAGGGCGTAGAGGAAAGCCAGCGAGAGGATCGAGCGGCGCGTGCGGCTTTCAGGCATGCGCGGGCGCTCCGGCGACGAGGCCGCCGCGTCGCTGCCACGCGAGGAGCCCGAGGAACGTCGCGACGAGAATCGGCAGCAGCACGAGCAACGTCACCGGCGCCGTCCCGACGAGATAGAACTGCGCTGCGCTGGCAACGGCGAGGACGACGACGCGCCCCATCACGTGCGACATCTCGATCTGCGAGAACGTCCGCGAGCCGCCGCGCGTGAACGGGAGATCCGCGACCTCGCGGAAATCGAGCACGGTGAAGATGCACGCGATCAGAGCAGCCGCCGCAGCGTTCCCGAGCCCCGCGATCGGCCCCCACACCCAAACGGCGAAGATTGCGACGACGACGAAGAGCGACGCGACGAAGCGCAGCAGGAACGCCTTCTCGGCGCCGATCAAGACATCGCTCCGCCGGCTGATCGGCGCGGTGCGCCACATCCACGAAGCATCCGGGCTCGACGTGAACGGGAGCTGCGAGATGACGGCGGGGAAGTAGAGGTTCGGCGCGTAGAGGAGCAGCATCGTCCAGAGCGTTCGATCGTGCGCGCTCGGCATCGACGTCGCCATCACGGCGAGCGCGATCGGAAAGCCGAGGAGCGGATACACGCGCAATCGAAACGCGCGCTCGCGCGACATCTGGATCATCGCGAAATCGAACGACGGGCGCTCGTCCTCGCGCACGGCGAAACGGCGGAACAGTCGCGTGACGAACCCCGCGCCGCGATTCGCGCGCTCGCCCGACGCCGTGCGCCGCGCTCCCGCGCCCGAGCGCAGCCACGCCATGTAGCCGGCTGCGAGCCATACGGTGACCAACGCCCCGACGATCGGCGCCAGAATCGCGATCGTCACGAGTCGTGCGGGCCCCCCGGCTGCGATTGCCGCGAACCACGCGGGCGGGCACGCGAGCGCGTTCGGCGACCGCGAGAACGCCACGAATCCGTCTGCGCTCGGCAGCACCGAGGGGCCGTAGAGGAAGCCGAGGAAGAGGAGCAGCGAGAAGAGCACTTGCGCGTAAAGGGTCGCGTCGTGCACGCGGCGCGGCGAGACGAGACGCGCGAGAAGTCCGTAGCCGGCGACGACGATCACGGCGCTCGTCAACGCGGCAAGAAGCGATGCGACGAAGTGCGCGAGTGGGGCAACGAGCGATCCTCCGTGTACGCGAAACGATAGGATCGCGCCCGGGAGCGACCAGCTCGTCGCCATCACCGCGACGTAGAAGAGCGCGTTCACCGCGCGCGCCGCGAAGACCGTGCGCGACGGGATGGGGAGGTGGGCGAGCATGGCGTGGACTTCGGGGTCGAGGAGCGCGACGCCGAACTCCGCGACGAGCGCCATCGCGACGGCGACCATCAGCACGACCATCTGCACGAACGCGAAGCCGAACGGCTCGAAGTTCACGTACGCGAAGTAGGCGACGAGCGTCGCCATCGAGAGGTTGTGCGCGACGTTCACGAGCAACGGCGAGTCGTCGATCGGGCCCGGCGCGTCGGCAGAGCCGGTCGACGGAGACGATCCTTCGAAGTCGCGGCGGATCTGGAGCCCGAGGAGAAGCCGAAAGCTCGTGCCGTCGATGCCGAGCCGGGCGAGAAAGCCGGCGATCACGGCGACCTTCGCTCGCGCAACTCGGCGAGGAAATGGCGTGCGCGGGCCTCGGGGTCCGCGATCTCGGTCCGCTCGCGAAAGAGGTCTTCCAGGTGCCGCTTGGCTTCGCCGCTCTTCGCTCGAAGGAGCTCCTCCACGGTGCCTTGGGCAACGACGCGACCCTTGGCGAGGATGACGACGCGATCGGCGATCTTCTCGACGACCTCGAGGATGTGCGAGCTGTAGAGGATCGTCTTGCCGGCGTCGCGAAGGCCGCGAAGGATCTCGCGCAAGAGCAGCGCCGACGGAGCGTCGAGGCCCGACAGCGGCTCGTCGAGGATCAGCACTTCCGGGTCGTGGAGGAGCGCGGCCGCCAGGAGCACCTTCTGCCGCATGCCCTTGCTGAAGCCCCCCATCCGGAAGCGCGCACGGTCGCCGATCTCGAAGAGGTCGAGGAGGAGCGGCGTGCGCGTCGCGATCGTCGATTCCGGGAGCTTGCGAATGCGACCGACGAAGCCGAGGAACTCCTCGGGCGTGAGCGTTTCGTAGACCGCGGGGACCTCGGGGACGTAGCCGACGCGCGCCTTCGCCTCGACCGGCGCGGCAGCGACGTCGTAGCCGGAGATCGACGCCGACCCCGAATCGGGCGCGAGAAGCCCCGTGAGGATCGAAATCGTCGTCGACTTGCCGGCGCCGTTCGGGCCGAGGTAGCCGAGGATCTCACCGCTCCGCGCCTCGAACGAGACGCCGTCGAGCGCGGTGATCTCGCCGTACCGCTTCGTGAGCTCCTTCGCGACGATCATGCGGCGGGGAGTGTACCGGGGGACCGCGTGGCTGCAACGGTCGAGGTGCCGACGCGGGATCTTTCGAGAGATGTGGCAGCCGCTGGGCGAGTCTGAATCCGATCTTTCTCGCTCGTGGGGCCACGAACTCGGGCGCGAAACGCGCGCGAAGGCCTCGCGGTGACCCACGCGCGAGAAACGCCGCACGGCGATTCGCGAGGCGGCTCGGCATTTCCAGGACGTCTCGTCGTCGACGAAGGCGTCTCTCGGATCGCGAAGCCGTTCTCGACGAGGCTGCGTGGACGCGCGCGGTCGATCGTGATAGCCTGCGCGCCCGACATGGAATTCGTCTACGTCGTCAAGCGCTACGATCTCTTCGAGCTGTCGTTTCCACACGGGTTCGTGGCGTGCTCCGAGGCGCCGGGGGAAGTCGCAAGTTGGGTCGAGCGCATCCGCGAGCGCGGTTTCTTCATCGAGCGGCGCGCCGCCGAGCGCGACTCGAGCTTCAAGCAAATCATTCCTTATTGCTTGGTGACGACCGGCGAAGACCTCTTCCTACTCCATCGTTTTGGGACGCAGGGCGAGAAGCGGTTGCACGACAAACTGTCGATCGGCGTCGGCGGCCACATCAACCCGGTCGACGTCGGACCCGACGCGGACGTTCTCGACGCCGGCTCGCAGCGCGAGCTTCTCGAGGAGCTACGTTTCGAGACGGGCTTCCGGCGCGAGGTCATCGGGATCATCAACGACGAATCGACGTCGGTGGGCTCCGTGCACTTCGGCATCGTGTACCGCGTGCGTGCGGAGAATCGCGACGTTTCGGTTCGCGAGACCGACCAGATGGGCGGCGGGTTTCGACCTCTCGCCGAGATGCGGCAGACGTTCGAGCGCGAGCGGCCACGATTCGAGACGTGGTCGAGCCTCATATTGGATCGAATCGACGACGCGCTCGCGGCACCGGCGGGAGACCTCGGCACGACGCGGTGAGGGCTCGCCGAGGGCGAGATTGTTTTTGCGGGGCGGGGGCGCGCCTGCTATAAAGCTGCGCCAAAAATCCGGCGGGCACCGGATTTCGAACGGGTTTCCTCGAGGATCAGGGAGCGCATGTACTTCGACTACGCGAACGTCCTCGTCTGCTTCATCGTCGCCTGCGGCTTCGTCGTCTTGAACGTGTCGGTCATCAGCCGGCTCGCTCGACCCAAAGTGACCTCGGCGGAGAAGACGACGACGTACGAGTGCGGCGAACCGACGATCGGTCCCGCGTGGGTCCGCTTCGACATGCGGTTCTACACGCTCGCGCTCATCTTCCTCGTTCTCGACGTGGAGCTGGCGTTCCTCTATCCGTGGGCGGTCGTCTTCAAGACGCTGCAGGGCGCGGGGTCGTTCGTGTTCTGGGAGATGGCGGTCTTTCTCGTGATCCTCATCGCCGGATTCGCCTACGTCTGGGCGAAAGGGGATCTCGACTGGGTGAAGTCGTCTGCGTCGCAGCAGCGACGCGGACGCGGAGGGCGACGATGAACCCGGAACGACCGATCCTTCCGAACGACATTCCGAACTTCAACGACGACCCGCTGACGCGGGAAAACGTTTTCATCGCCAAGTTGGACGACCTGATCGCGTGGACGCGGCGCAGCTCGGTGTGGCCCATGACGTTCGGGCTCGCCTGCTGCGCCATCGAGATGATGGCGACGTCGGTCGCGAAGTACGACATCGACCGATTCGGGTCGGGTCCGTTCCGCGCGACTCCTCGGCAAGCCGACCTCATGATCGTGGCCGGCACCGTGAGCCACAAGATGGCGCCGCGCGTGAAGCGCCTTTACGACCAAATGCCCGAGCCGAAGTACGTGATCGCGATGGGCGCGTGCGTCTGCAAGGGCGGGCCGTACTCGAAGTTCGGCTACCACGTCGTTCAAGGCGTCGACCTCGTCGTTCCCGTCGACGTCTACGTTCCCGGTTGTCCGCCGCGCCCCGAGGCGCTCCTCGAGGGACTCTTCCGCATCATGGAGAAGATCAAGCTCGAGCGGATCACCGATCGCACGCGCGAGCGCACCCGACCTCTGATTCAAAACCCGAAGGTCGGGGAGGTCGCCTGATCCCATGCAGACCGCCGAGATCTTCGCGGCCATCAAGACGAAGTTCCCGGACGCGATCGTCGAAGAAAACACGACGAACCGCGATCCCTACTTGAAGCTCAAGCCCGAGGCGATCCTCCTAGTGTGCCGGTTCCTGCGAACGGATCCGCGGCTTCTGATGGACTACCTCGCGTGCCTCTCGGGTTGCGATTACGGCACGTCGCATCCGCTCGCGGTCGTTTATCACGTCGAGTCGATTCGATTCAAACACACTGTGGTGTTGAGGGTCGACTTGCCGCGCGACCACCCCGTGATCGAGTCGGTCACTTTGTTGTGGCGCGGAGCGAACTGGCACGAGCGCGAGGCGTTCGATCTCTACGGGATCGAGTTCTCCGGGCATCCCAATCTCAAGCGCATCTTGTGCGCGGAGGACTGGGTGGGATTCCCCCTTCGCAAGGACTATCAGTATCCGACGGAGTACCACGGGATCCCTTGCCCGCTGACTGTCCACACGCTCCCCGACAAGGACAAGCAGCGTCACTGACGTGCGGTTGTGTTTGGGTTGACGGCCTTTCGAACCGGCTGATTTCGGGACGGGAGGAGTATGGTGGAAGCGACGACGGGCGTCGGTGACATCCGGTCCGAGGAGATGCTCCTCAACATGGGGCCGCAGCACCCGTCCACTCACGGGGTGCTGCGAGTGGTCGTTCGCACGGACGGCGAGATCGTCCTCGACTGCGAGCCGCACATCGGCTACTTGCACCGCTGCTTCGAGAAGATCGCCGAGAACGAGACGTACCTGCAGGTCGTGCCGCACACGGACCGCATGGACTATCTCCACGCGATGGGGAACAACCTCGGCTACGCGCTCACCGTCGAGAAGCTCATGGACCTCAAGGTGCCGGAGCGCGCGCAGTACATCCGCATCATCGTCACCGAGCTGAACCGCATCGCGAGCCACATGATCGCGATCGGAACGTACGGCCTCGACACCGGCGCGATCACGCCGTTCTTCTTCGCGTGGCGCGATCGCGAGCGCGTCTTGAAGTTTCTGGAGACGATCTGCGGGCAGCGGCTCAACTACACGTACATTCGAGTCGGTGGCGTTGCCTACGACTTGCAGGACGAGCTGGTGCCGGAGATCTCGAAGTTCCTCGACGAGTTCGAGAAGAACCTCGACGAGT
>JACOTG010000274.1 GCA_016178505.1 Planctomycetota bacterium | reverse complement strand
GCCGTCACCCCCGGCACTGTTCTCGTGCGATGCACGGACCTCGGAAACGTGAATGGATCCGGGTCCGCGCGGCAGGACGCGCTGGAGATCAACGGCTCGGCGGGCGACGGAAGGCAACAGGTAAGTGCCTTCGTGGGGCAACCGATCGTGCTTTCGCTCGACTCGTCCAATAGCGGCCCGGTGCACGCCAATTACGCCGTGTGGATCTGGCGGGCAGCGGTGGCGAACACGGCGCCTCTTCGCGTAGGCGGATCCATCGTCGGCTGCGTCTACGATCCAACGCCACTCACCGGCGGATCACCGCAGCCGTTCACCTGCGTCCACAGCCCCGCGTTTGGGACCTTCTGCGCCGGTCTTTCCGTGCGGGCTTCGCCACCAACGACGCCGTGGACGCTCACGCGCGCGCAGGGGTTTCACGTTCCGCTCAGCTTCACGCTGCAGGCGATCCTCGAAGACGATGCATCGGACAATCCGCAGCACTTGAGCGTTTCGAACGTCGTGATCCTGCGCGTGCACATGTGATGCGCTCGTTCAGCAATCCAGTGACGATCGCGTCGAGGCCGCAATCCGGGGATTGCGGTTACGCTGGCCGGCTCTCGCTCGGGCCCGGAGGCAGCTCGATCTCGCTGAGCGGACGAATCGCGCGAAGCGCTTCGTAGCCGTCGCCGGGGGTCGTGGGCGGCAAGTTCGCTCGGATCTCGACGATCTCCGAGTTGAGGCGATGAACGAGCGCGTTGTACGCGCCGACGTGCTCGCGAAGATGCGCGAGCCGATCGCGATCGGACTGCACGGCGCGCGCCGCCGCGTAGCCGTCGAGGATCGACGTCAATTCGCCGCGCCGCGCCTCGAGCCGAGCGAGATCAGTCCGCAGCGACGCATGACCATTGGCGATCGAGGCGCGCACGACGGCGATTTCGCCGTTCAGCGACTCCAGCTCGTCGGCGGCGTCTTCTTCGGAAAGCATGGCTACTTTCTAAGCGCCTTCATCACTTTTTGGAAGTGCGGGATCGAGTGCTCGATCACGCGGTCCTCCACGGAAAACGACAGGCGGAAATAGCCCGGCGTGCCGAACCCGGTTCCCGGCACCGCGAGGATGTTCTCCTGCTGGAGGTGTCGAATGAACAGCACGTCGTCGTCGACGAGCGACTTCGGGAAGAGATAGAAAGCGCCCTGCGGCATCGCGAACTCGTAGCCCATCTCGCGGAGCGGATTGCACAGGAGCTCGCGCTTGCGACGGTACTCGCCCATGTCGACGCTGGACTCGAGGCATTCGCCGATCGCATGCTGCATGAGCGCCGGCGCGTTGATGAAGCCGAGCACGCGGTTCGCGAACGTGAACCCCTGGAAGAGTTTTTCTCGCGGATCGGCGTCGGGTCCGATCGCGACGAAGCCGATGCGCTCGCCGCCGAGGCCGAGGTCCTTGCTGAAGCTCGTCACGACGATCGAGTTCGGGTGCGCATGGAAGATCCATGGCACGGTCACGCCGTCGTACACCAGGCGTCGATAAGGCTCGTCCGACACGAGATAGATCTCCTTGTCGAATTCTTTCTCCTTGCGTTGGATGATCTCGCCCATCTTCTTCAGCGTCGCCTCGGGATAGACGACGCCGGTCGGGTTGTTCGGTGAGTTGATCAGGACGACCTTCACCCACGAGTTCAGTGCCTTCTCGAATGCATCGAGATCGATGTCGAAGGTGGGAGTCGTCGCCACCTTGACCGGGACGCCGCCATGCGTGTCGACGTAGAAGATGTACTCGACGAAGTACGGCGAGAAGATCAACACGCGATCACCCGCGTCGAGCAGCGTCTTCAAGACGACGTTGAGCCCGCCGCCCGCGCCGCACGTCATCACGATTTGATCGCGGCCAAACGTCAGGCCGGTGTGCTTCGACAGCATCGCGGAGACGCGATCCCGCGTTTCGGGAATGCCTGCGTTCGGCATGTAGCGATGCATGCCGGGCGTCGGATGCGTGACGAGACGAACGAGCGCCTCGTTGAACTCTCGCGGCGGTTCCGCGATCGGGTTGCCGAGCGAGAAGTCGAAGACATTGTCGGCGCCGTGCTTCGCTTTCAGACGCAGGCCTTCCTCGAACATGCGTCGAATCCACGACGCCTGCATCATCAGCTCGCTCACGCGCCCCGAGATCGCCATGAAATCCTTTCTTCTCGCCCGTCGATTTGCCGAAAGCAAAGAGGCGCGATTATACGAGAGGCTCGAATCTTCGCGATGCTTGATTCAGTAGCGGCGCTTCGCTAGTCTGCGCGCCGAATCGTTCCGACGGGGAGGGACGCAAGAATGCCGGCCTTCGATTTCCTGAAGTATTGTCGAGTCTGCACCGACCGTTGCTGCACGGGCGACATCCTCGTCACCGGGGAAGAGCGCGCCCGAATCGTCGAACGGACCGGGAAAGACCAGTTCGAACCGGACGGTCACGGCCTCTTCACCATTCGCGCGCGTGGACAGTGTCCCTATCTCGCCAGCGATGGGCTCTGCTCCGTGCACGACATTCGGCCCGAGGTCTGTCGCATGTATCCGTATTGGCCGGACGTCGACGACGGGCAGGTCAAGATCCCTTGGGATCAGACCTGCCCCGCCGCAGCGCATCTGCCGTTGGAGATGCGAAAGGACCTCGAGGAGCGGGCTCGCGCGCTCGTCGCGAAGCTCGGCATCGAGAGCTATGCGCGCTGGTACAACACGGACTAGACTCCTTCGGACGATCCCTTCGCTGCGCTCGCCGTCTTCTCGCCGTTGGCCGTCGATCCCTTCGGAGCGCGACGACGTCCGCGCCCGCCGCGACGCCCGCGACGACCATCGCGCTTCACCGGCTTTGATCCGGTTGCCGCGGCGGCGTCAACGTCCGCTGGCTCGCCTGTCGACGGCACGGGCGAAGCCGCGGCCTGCGCCGCTGGAAGCGACGGCGGCGCGGACGCGGTGACGGGAGGCGCAACCGGAGTCGGCGGCGGCGCGATTGCGGGCGGTGCGGCCACGGCCATCGTCGGCTGGATGGCGGGTGCCGGTGGCGCGATCTGCGTGACCTCTCCGCCCGCAGCGGTCGCGACCGCGGTCACGACGTACGTCCCGCTCTTGATGTCCTTCTTCAGCGTCAGAATGCGGTTTCGCTGTGCGTCCTCGAGCAGATCGGAGAACGTGTTGTACCCGTAGTAGCCCTCGTTGAAGCTCGTCAGCTTGCGCTGCATCGTCTGCTTCACCATCGAGCCCCAGATGACTTCCTTGTTCTCACGCAAGAGCGCCTGCACCGACGAGAGGAGCAAGTTGAAGCACTCCGCCTTCTTCGACGGGAGGTGTTGCACCTTCGGCAGCTTCTGCACGCTGCGGACGAGATCCTCGTAGTAGATGAACTCGTCGCAGTTGTCGACGAGCAGCTCCGACGACGAGTTCTTCACGCCGACGCCGATCACCGAACGGTTGTTCTCCTTGAGCTTCGAAACGAGCGGCGAGAAGTCGGAGTCGCCGGACGCGATCACGAAGATGTCGATGTGCGACTTCGAGTACGAGAGATCCATCGCGTCGACGACCATGCGGATGTCCGCCGAGTTCTTGCCCGAGTAGTACTTGTGTGGGATGTCGATGAGTTCGATGGCCGCCTCGTGGAACGGACGCTTGTACTCCGAGTACCGCTCCCAATCCGCGTAGGCTTTCTTGACGACGATCTTCCCCTTCTCGAGCAAGCGCTCGAGGATCAGGTTGATCTGGAACTTGTCGTACTTCGCTTCCCGCACGCCCAGCGCGATGTTCTCGAAATCAATGAACAGCGCGAGATTCTTGTCGTCGTTAGACGAGTGTGTCGAACGATTCACTTTGTGTGTGTTTCCTTCTTTGTGTTGTGTGTTGTTCTTCGCGATCCACCGGCCGCGCACACGGACGATTTCGCCGTGGCGGGATTCGGTGTCGCGTTCCCCGCGGCGTTCACGGTTTTCTTCTCTCGACGGTCAAAGACCACTCGCGAGAGGCCGTCAGAACGCCCTCCTTGTCCAGAAGGACCCAATCCGTCGGGTCCTTCACCTTTGCCAGGATTCGATGATTCCCGGGCGACAGCGCGCCCGGCTCCACTTTGAGGACCTCGAAGACTCCGGCGTCCGAGAGGTCCCTCTTTCCTTTCACTGCTGCGCCGTCGACGGTCCAGTCCACAGCGAGGAAATGATCCTTCGGCCTCTTCGGCGTGACCGAAAAGATCACCGGCGCGTCGCTCCCGGCTCCGATCCCGATCGAAGATCGAACGTCGGTCGTTGCCGGATAGCACGCCTCGATCGGCTTCGTGTAGCGGTAGATTCGCTTCACGAGAGCCTCGCGACAGACGGTGCAATACGCGCTTCCGGACGATCCCATCGCGCAGCCCTGGTTCGTGGGATGCCAGACTCCGCGCGACCGGCCCGCGCCTCCCTCGAAGAAGCCGACGCCCTTCGCACCCGCCTCGATCCAGTGTCGCCACGGGCACGAGTCGAGATCCGTCGAGTCGGTGAGGTTGACGCCCCGGACGCCGCCGCCGGTCACCGGATGGAGTTCGACCTGCGACGAGTACTCGTCGAGGAGATTTCCGAAGGAGTGGCCGAACTCGTGGACCGCCACGTTCACGCCTCCGGGACCGAAGACCGCGACATCGCCGCCGCCGGTCCCGAGACTCCCCTGCTTCACGATCACCATCGCCGTATCGGCGAACGGCGCGTAACGCTGGAGGAAGTTGTGAACGATGTCGCGGTCGACCGTCACCTGTCCTTGCGAGAATTTCGACATCGCGCCGCCGAGAACGGTGTTCGCCTCGCGCGTCGGCGTGTCGAGTCGCGACTCGGCCGAAGACAGGTCCATCACCCACCAGTTGAAGTAGGAGGCATACTCGGCCCAGGGCGAGACCTTCGAGAAACCCTCGACGATCTGGCGCGCCTGTTTGTCGAACGCCTGCTGTTGGCGGGCGTCGACGGTGTAGCCGTCGCCGAGGATGACCACGTCCACGCGGTCCTTCGACTCGCCGGTCCTTTCGATCGGCTGCAGACGAAGGAACGCATTCGCTTGGGCGCGATCGGCCGCTTCGCGTCCGAGCTCATCGCTCGGGAAGTCCTTCGCGATGCGAGCGAACGCCTTCTTCGATGCCTCGTAGAGCCCCTTCCGCGCCAGGTCCTCCGCGTCCTGGAATCGCTCGTTGAGGCTGGGCCCTGCGCTGGGCGTCGACTGCGCCTGTACCGGTACCCTCTGCTGGACGCCGAGGAAAAGAACCGCGACGGGTAGGAACAGGCGGGACGTGACTCTCATTACTTTCCGGGCGCCTACTGTCGCACATCCCCGGTTCGAATGCAACGCAGCACGAAGACTTCTCGTGCGGTAGACTCCCTTTCAGTGTTCGGCGGACGGCCCGGCCGCCCTTCGTACTTGGGACGCATTCGAAGGAGGTCGCTCTCATGGTTGCCCATGCTCCGGCCCATCGTTTCGCCGTCCGCGCAGCGTGTGCCGTGCTTCCCACCGGTACGACTCCTCCGACGTCGGAATTCCTGGTCGAGAACTTCGACAACGTGCTGCATCTCGACCGAACCTCGACCGCGCCCTGGGACCTCGCGAACTCGGGGCGCCTCGAGTCCGGCACTGGAATCGGCGGTAGTGGAATCGACGGCATCTTCCCTCCCGCCGGAAGCGGCACCGCGATCGTGCTCGACACGACCGCGAACGGCGGCGCCTTCCAGTTCACGTCGTTCTCGATCCCCTCGGGGACGACGGTGAATGTCACCGGCCCCAATCCTCTCCGCGTTCGATCGATCGGCGACGTCACGATCGACGGCGTGATCCACGGCGACGGCCAGGCGGGACTTCCGGGCCTCGGCAATGACGTGTCCATTCGGCAGGGCGGTGCCGGCGGTCAAGCCAACGGCACGCCGCCGTCTTCCGTGACGGACGTGGCCTACGCATCCGCCGTCGATCCGCGAATCACCGTGCAATTCCGCTTCGCGGGCGCGCAGCCGAAAACGACGAACCCAAACGAGGCCGATCCGGCGACGGACACGGGCTTCGTGACCGACGTCGCGCAGTTGACCGGCTATCCCTTCATCCGCTTCCGCGTGGCGTTCGCGACCGGCGTTCGGCTCGGCGATCTGCCGAGTGCCGCCGTCGACTCGTTGCGCATTCGCTTCCAATACCCGTGATGCGCGCGAGGGTCCAGCGCTTATCGGCTCGCCGTGCACTCTCGACCGCCGTCGCCGCCGTGTTCGTGGTCGGCCACGGCTGCGGCGGCGGTGGCAGTTTCGTCGGGCCACTCGTGCTCACCGACGTGAACGCGGAGAGCCTCGGGGCGTTGCCGGTGAGCGACGGGTATCTCGATTCGCGCATCGTGTTCGCCTTCTCCAAGGACGTCGATCCGACGAGCGTGAGGCGGCAGGCGATGCGGGTCGTGCTCGATTCGGACCCGACGACGCCCGCGCGCGGCGACTTGCGCGCCTTCGGGCACGACGTGGTGTTCGTTCCGGACCTTCCGATTCGTGCCGACCTCGCCGACGCCGCGTACGACGTCGGTGCGAACGTCGTCTATCGCGTCGAGGTCGACGCGGGTCCGCCGGGGCCACGTGGGCGCGACGGCTCGATGCTCGAGACGCCGTATCGCTCGACCTTCGGCGTTCGGATTCAGCCTCCGCTCTTCTCCGATCGCCATCCGGGTCCACCGCGCGTGATCGGCATGCTCGTCGATCTCGACGGCGACGGGCTTCTCGAAGGCGACGGGCGTTGCCGAGCGGCGCGTCAGCCCCGAGCAGTTTCTCGATGCGAGCGCGGCGGAATATGCGTCGTGCGTCGCGCGCGACGATCTCTTCGACCTCGCGACGATCCCGCTCGTTTCGAGCGCGCGCGTCGGCTCGACCCTTCGACCGTTCACCGTCGGGTTTCTCTTCTCGGAACCGCTCTTGCCCTCCTCGGTGCTCGCCGGGACCGAGAGCGCCGATTCGATCGCGACGAATTTTCGCGTCTCGGACCTCACGAACCGCGTGGACACGGATGGCGACGGGCAGCCGGACTCTGACCGCACGCTCCCCTTTCGAGTCTCGCTCGTGCAGGAGGTCCGCACCGACGTCGATCCGATCGGCCGCGACTACGTGCTCGTCGTCCTCGAACTCGAGTTCACCGCGCCGCCGATCGCCCAGATTCGCGTCGAGGCTCTCGGAGGACTCGTCGAGCTGGCGGATCCGTCCGTCGCGATCACGCCGTTCGGTGCGACTTTGCAAACCGGCGCAACGCTTCCGACCGATGACGCGATCGTCGAAGAGTTCGACGACGTGCGGAGGCTCGACCGAAGTTCGACGGCGCTCTGGAACGTCGCCACATCGGGGACGCTTCGATCGGGCACCGGTTTCGGCGGCGACGGGATCGACGGCTCATTCCCGCCTCCCGGCGGAGGCACGTCGTTCGTCCTCGACACCACCGCGAACGACGGCACTTTTCAATTCACGTCGTTCACCATTCCCTCCGGCGCGACCGTGACCGCGGCCGGACCGTTTCCGCTTCGCATCCTGTCGATCGGCGACGTGACGATCGCCGGCGCGTTGCACGCCGACGGCCAAGTCGGCGAAGCCGGCCTCGGAAACGATGACACGCCGCGGCTCGGCGGCGCTGGAGGTCCGGGCGGTGGAAAGGGCGGCCGTACGAGTCCGCCGGCGGATCCGAGCGGCTGCTCGGCGCAATTCCCTTGTTGGTCGGGCGCCGGCGACAGCCCAGGTGGCGGATCGGGCGGGCGACGCGCGAACAACGCGAACGGCATCTCCGGCGGCGGAGGCGCGGGAAGCTATGGGACAGTCGGCGCTCCTGGCACGGCTGGGGGAGTCCCGGCGTCGCCCGGACCAACATACGGCAATCCCGAAATCGAGCCGTTCGCCGGCGGGTCCGGCGGTGGAGGCGGCGGCGACAAGCCCGGCAACGCGCAGTACCCCCACGACTCGACGGGCGGAGCCGGCGGCGGCGGGGGCGGTGCGGTTCTCATCCAAAGCGACGGGACGGTCAACGTGACCGGTGCGCTCACCGCGAACGGCGGAACCGGCGGGAGCGGATTCTCCTCCCCCGGCGTGGCGCCACCGCCGAGCGCGGCGGGCGGCGGCGGATCCGGCGGCGCGATCAAGGTCCAGGCTCGGCAAATCGCGACGATTTCGACGCTCGTGTCCGCGATCGGCGGCAGCGGCGGGCTCGCGGCTCCGCTCGAGGGCCGCGGCGGTTCCGGCGGATCCGGGCGCATTCGTCTCGAGTCCGAAAGCGGCTCACTCTCGATCGGCGCCGTCGTACCGGCCCCGTCGATTGCGTCTCTCGACCCGAGATTCCGCACGACGACGAGCTTTGCCCAATCGCGGTGGATCGACACGAACGCCCCGTCGGCGCACTTCGCGTTCGACGGCAGCGATCCGATCACGGGGCTCGCGCGACTCGATCCGAACGGCGTCGCGCTCCCGGGCGTGACCGACGTCGCATTCATCGGGCCGGTCGATCCGCGCACCACCGTTCGATTTCTCTTTGCCGGCGCTCAGGCGAAGCCCACGAATCCGAACGAGGCCGACCCGGCGACCGACACGGGCTTCGTCACGGACGTTCGCGCGATCGACGGCCATGCGTTCGTCCGTTTCCGCATCGTGTTCGAAGCGACGGCTCCGCTCGTCAGTCTCCCGGAAGTCGTGGTCGACCGGCTTCGCATTCGTTTCTCGTATCCGTGATGGCTGCGCATCCGGTTTTCCTATCCGTGACCGCCTCCACACCGCGCTGGATTGGCGAACGTCGCCTCGGTTGGCGTCGACGTCCGCCTGCTGATGGAGATGACGCCATGACGCATCGAATCGCGGGTCCCTCGGCCCACCGAACTCCGAAACGCATCATCGCCCTCTCGGTCGCGCTCGCGGCCGGTTGCAGCGGCGGTGGCGGCGGATCGAGCAGTCCGCTCGCTCTCGAGCAAGTCGAAGCGATCGACGTCGGTCCGCTTCCCGTCACCGGCGTGTTTCTCGATACGCCGATCCGATTCCACTTCTCGAAGGACATCGATCCGGCGAGCGTCACGCTGCAGTCGGTCCGCATCGTTCTCGACGTGTCGCCGCTGACGCCGGCGCGCGGATCGCTTCACGTCCTCGACCACGACGTCGTGTTTGCGCCCGTTCTTCCGACGCGACCCGACCTCGCCGATGTGGCGTACGACGTCGTTCGGGGCGGCGAGTATCGCGTCGAGGTGGACGGCGGCTCGACGGGAGTTCGCGGACGCGACGGATCGACGCTGGCGGCCGGCTATCGATCGACGTTCGAAGTCCGCACGCAAGCGCCGCTCTTCTCCGATCGGGACGCGGGCCCGCCGCGCGTGATCGGCGTGATGGTCGACCTCGACGGCGACGGTGTGCTCGCGGGTGATGGCACCTGTCGATCGACGCCGCAGCCCGAGCAATTCCTTGACGCGAGCGCGCCCGAGTTCGCGTCGTGCGCATCGCAGGGCGGGCTCGTCGATCTCGGCGCCGTGCCCTTTCGATCGAACGTGCGCGTCGGCTCGATGGCGAGACCTCTCACCGTCGGCCTTCTCTTCTCGGAGCCGCTGCTCCCGTCGTCGGTCTACGCCGCCGTCAGCGACACGAACGGCGACGGAATTCCCGACGGTGACGAGACGCCGCTGAATTTCCGGATTGGCGATCTTACGCACCGCGTCGACCTCGACGGCGACGGAGTTCCCGACGTCGACCGAGCACTTCCGTTCCACGTTCGATTGACCCAGGAGATCCGGACGGACGACGCGTCGCTCGCACGCGAGTTCGTCCTCGTGCAGTTCACGCTGCCGTTCACCGCTCCGCTCGACGCGCTCCTTCGGATCGAGCCCACGAGCGGCGTCGCCGAGCTGTCGGACGCGAGGCTCTCCATCACGCCGTTCGGTTCGACGCTCCGGACCGCGCCGCTGCCCGAAACCGCAGACGCGATCGTCGAGGAGTTCGGCGATCGTCGTCGAGTCGACTCGATCTCGACCGCGCCGTGGGGCTCCCTCGTCGTCGGCACTCTGCAGTCCGGGACGGGCATCGGCGGCAGCGGGATCGGCGGAGTTTTCCCGCCCCCCGACCCGGGGCCGACGCTGGTCCTCGACACGAATGACAACGGAGGGCTCTTCGAGTTCACGTCCTTTTCGATTCCCCGCGGAATGGTCGTCGTGGCCACTGGACCAAACCCGCTCCGGATTCGATCGATCGGCGACGTCGACATCAGCGGCGATCTCGATCTCAGAGGTCAGGATGGCGAAGCCGGAATCACCGCGACCGGCGAAGCGCGGCGCGGCGGCGCCGGCGGACCGGGCGGCGGGCGAGGCGGCGGAACCGCGCGGCCCGCGCGTCCGAGCCTGTGCACCGCACAAACGCCGTGCGAGTCGGAGCCCGGCGCGGGCCCGGGTGCCGGATCCGGAGGACAACGTGCCCTTCATCTAGGATGGAGCGCGGGCGGAGGCGGAGCCGGAAGCTATGGGACACGCGGCGGCGCATCATTCGGCGGAGGCGTCCACGGACAAACGGGCCAAGTCTATGGAAACGCCGAGATCGATCCGTTGGTCGGCGGATCCGGGGGCGGCGGAGGCGGAAACACGCCGGGGAACGGCGAGGCCTTCCCGAGCGACAGCACCGGGGGCGCGGGTGGCGGCGGTGGCGGCGCCGTGCTGATCCAGACGAATGGCAACGTGACCGTCACGGGCGACATTCGCGCGAGCGGCGGATCGGGCGGCAACGGGCCGCTGGTCATCGGATGGCCGAGCGCGGGTGGCGGCGGTGGGGGCTCGGGCGGCGCGATCAAGATCCAGGCAAACCGCATCGTGTCCCTGTTTCGCGTCGATGCGAGCGGCGGCCGTGGCGGCCAGACGTTCGCCGAGGACGGGAGCGGCGGCGGTGGTGGAAACGGCCGCATCCGGCTCGAAGACGATTTCGGCGCCGTCGGAGCCGGCTCGCAGACGTCCCCTGCCGGCTCGACGGCGACCCTCGACCCGACGCTTCGAACGACGAGCATCGCGCAGTCGATCTGGATCGCGACCGACGCACCGAGCGCGCACTACGCGTTCGATGCGAGCGACCCAGCGACCGGGCTCGCGCTCCTCGATGCCGAGGGTCGCGCGCCCGCCGCCGTGACGGACGTCGCCTACGCGGCGCCGGTCGACTCGCGAGTGGCCGTGCGCTTTCTCTTCGCGGGCGCGCAAGGGAAGACCACGAACCCGAACGACGTCGATCCCGCGACGGACACCGGTTTCGTGACCGACGTGCGCGCGATCGACGGCCATCCGTTCCTTCGATATCGCGTCGAGTTCGATGGCTCGGAGCCGCTCGGCGATCTTCCGCAAGTCGGCATCGAACGCGTCCGCATTCGCTTCCGCTATCCGTAGCTGGAACGCCGCCGCATTTCGCGCGTATCATCGCGGCCTTGGCGCGCCGCCCACGGGAATGGCGGCGCCACGCACGGCTCGATTGCGGAGAGGAGAGATCGCCGATGCCGACAATGCCGACCGAAGTCTCCATGCTTCGTGAGCACCTCGAGCGCTATCGCGGCGTCACGTTGCAAACGCTCGAGTTCACGCCGGCCGACAAGCTCGGGTGGCGCCCGACCGCCGATCTGCGCAGCGTCTCCGACACGTTCTTGCACATCGCGCAGGTCGAGGATTTCTACACGCGCGGTCTCTTCGCGAAGGACTGGGACTTCACGCGTGTCGCGAAGGCCTCGCGCACGCACACGCACGCGGAGCTCCGCGACCATCTCGCCACGACGCGTGCGTTCACGCTCGAGCACCTCGCCATCCTCGACTCGGCGCGATTCGACGCGCGCGTCGAGGTGCCGCAAGTTCCAGTGCCGTGGCGGCTCGGCGATTGGCTCTGGTACCTCGTCGAGCACGAGGTCCACCACAAGGCGCAGCTCTCTGCTCTCCTCCGCCAGTTCGGCGTGACGCCGCCCTTCTTCGCAATGGCCTTCCCGAAGGGAGTCCGCCCCGACGTCCGCGCGTGAGTCCGAGCACCGAGCCGACGCCCGGTCGAGA
The DNA here is from genome assembly GCA_016178505.1 of Planctomycetota bacterium. Taxonomy (GTDB): domain Bacteria; phylum Planctomycetota; class JACOTG01; order JACOTG01; family JACOTG01; genus JACOTG01. Next base: position 975 of record JACOTG010000274.1, on the reverse strand, counting down.
CGCTCCGCCGCTCACGATCCACGTCGGCGGATGTTCGAAGCGCGGCACACGAAAAACGCGTCGCGAAGACTCGACGTGCAGCGTCGCATTTCTCTAAACCGGTAAAACCGACGATCGCGACAGAGGAGCCAGGCACAGATCCACCAGATTCAAAGCCCAATGGCGAACGCACGCTCAGACGCGAATCTGGCGGATCTGTGCCTGGCTCCGTACGCGTCAGGGCTGTCCCCGCAGGACCGACGCAAGCTCTATCCCCCGGATCTCGAGGACGCGCGCGATGACTTGACCGATTGCGAGGTTTGGCGTCGACGCGCCCGCGGTGACGCCGAGTTTCAGGGGGCCGGCCGGGAGCCAGTGCTCGGCAACGACCTCGGTCTTCTGGCCGAGCGGTTGGTGGCGGATGCGATCGGCGCTCTCGAGGCAGTCGGCGCTCTCGATGTGGTAGGCGCGCGCGAACGTCCCCGCGATCTCGACCAGGTGCGTCGTGTTCGACGAGTTGTAGCCGCCGATCACGAGCACGATCGCGAGGCCTCGTCCCTGGAGCTGCGTCACCGCGTCCTGTCGATCCTGCGTCGCGGTGCAAATCGTGTCGAACGAGCGGAAGCGCGCCGAGATGTCATCGGGCCCGTGGCGACGCAGCATCGAGTGGCGGAGCATCTCGGCGATCTCGAGCGACTCGGACGAGAGCATCGTCGTTTGGTTCGCGAGGCCGACGCGCTCGAGGTCGCGGTCCGGATCGAAGCCGGGTGATGCGGCCTCGGCGAAGTGCGCGAGGAACGCCGCGCGATCGCCTCGACCCTCGATGACGTCGCACACGATCTGAGCTTCGTCCTTGTCGCGCACGACGAGGTAGCGCCCCGCGCCCGCCACCCGCGCGCGCGACGCCGTGGCTCGCGTCTCTTCGTGCTGGTGCTTGCCGTGGATGATCGCGGTGAAGCCGCCCTGCGCGTACAGCTCGACATTCTTCCACACGTT
>JACOTG010000273.1 GCA_016178505.1 Planctomycetota bacterium | reverse complement strand
GAACGAAATGCCAAGTGCACGCGCGCGAGCGTCGCCTTCCAAGGACGCGCGCGGAAGCCGAGCGTTGCCGCGGCCTTCGTCGGGTCGAGGAGCGACGACCAGCGACTTCCGAGCGGCGAGGCCCACGGGAGGAGGTCGAACGCGGCAAGCGTCTCCCGCGACGCGTCGACGAGCGGCGAGCGCGATCCCGTGAGGCGAACCAGCTCTTCGAGCATCTCGCGGAGCGTGATCGTTTCGTCCCACGCGAGATTGAACGCTTCGCCTTTTCCGTCGCCCGACTCCACGAGGCGCACGATGGTTTCCACAACGTCGAGCACGTCGACGTGGCGAAGCCGGCTCGTTCCGCCGTCCGAGAGAAACACGGGGCCGCCGTCCGTGAGCCGGGCGAGGTACGACGTCAGGCGGTGGCGATAGTCGCCCTCGCCGTGGACGATCGGGATGCGAAGGCGAGTCGACGGAAACGCGCGGGTCGCGGCCGCGCGCACGAGGACGTCCTCGCAGTCACGCTTGCCGATACCGTATGCCCACTCACCGCGATCGGGCTCGTTCGACGGCTCCGGGATCAACGCGCCATCGTAGTCGGTCTCGCGGGCCGGCGTCGGACAGCCGTCGCGCACGAGGTAGACCTGACCCGTGCTGACGTGGACGAAATGATCGACTCGGTCGCCGAGCGCTTCGATCGCTGCGCTCGTATCCGCGCCGACATAGGCCGAGACGTCGACCGCGGCGTCGAACGCCTCCGAGACAAGCGCGCGCGCCAGCGCGTCGGCATGCTTCCGGTCGGCGTGAATTCGTCGCACTCGATTGCCGTGGTTGTCCGGCGTCACGCCGCGATTCAAGATCGTCACGGCGTGCCCACGCGACACGAGCGCGCGAACCGTGTGGGCGCCGACGAACACCGAGCCGCCGATCACGAGCACTTTCATGGGGTCACACCGAGATCTCACGGTCGGCGACGCGGAGGATGCCGACGACTTGCTCGGGCGTTTCTGCGCTCTGAAGCTGATCGCGAAGGTAGTCGCTCTCGAGGAGCTTCGCGATTCGCGCAAGGATGCCGAGGTGCGTTGCGTCGTCTCGCGCCGACGTCAGCACGAGGAAGATCAGCGTCACGGGCAGGTCGTCGTACGCGTCGAAGTCGATCGGTTTCACCGCGCGCGCAATGGCGATGATCGGACGCTCCAGGCCTTCGACGCGCGCGTGCGGAAGCGCGGCGCCTTCGCCGAGAGCGCTCGGGATCGAGGCCTCACGCTTGATGAGCGCGGCGATCGCGGCTTGCGGGTTCAACGTGGCGCCGCCTTCCGCGGCCCGGCGAACGATTTCGCGGATGGCGCTCCGTGAATCCTCGGCCTCGAAATCCAGGAACACGAGGCTCGCCGGGATCAACTCCGAGAGGTTCAGCGACTTCGTGCGATCGAACTCGTCCTCGATGTTGCCGACCAATTCCTCGAGCACGTCCTCGAGCGTGACGATGCCCGTCACCTTTCCCGCCGGATTCTTGACGACGGCCATGTGGCGGCGGCGAGACTTGAAGTCGCGCATGAGCATTTCGATCGACTGATCCTCGCGCGCGAACAGCACGTCCCGCGCGAGCGCGGTGAGATCGGGCGGCGTCCCGTTCACCATGAGGTGGATGCCCACGTCCTTGAAGTGAACCATCCCGATGACGTCGTCGATCGTTCCCCTACAGATCGGAAAGCGCGTGTGCGCGCTTTGTCGGATCTTGTCGCGGCTGACATCCCAAGGATCTTCGGCACGAAGGAAGACGACCTTGTCGCGTGGGAGCATGACCTGTCGGGTGAGGATGCGCCCGAAGTCGAAGATGTTCTCGATGAGGAGCAGGCGCCCGAGGGAGACGACGCCTTGCTGCTGCGAGGCGCCGAGGATCATGCGCAGTTCCTCCTCGGAGTGCGCGATCTCGGTTGCGCTCGGCCGCTCGATGCCAATGAGGCGAAGGACCGCATTCGCTGCACCGTTGAGGACCCGGAGCGGGATGGCGAAGAGTTTTTGAAAAGCCGCGAGCGGCCGCGCTGCGAAGAGCGCGGAGCGATCGGCGTGGCGGATGGCGACGTACTTCGGGGCCAGCTCGCCGACCACGATGTGCATGAACGTGATCAACAGGAACGCAAGGGTGAGCGAGATCGTGTGGCTCACTGCGCTCGTGATGAGTCCGGGCCAAGTGAAGATCGATTGGAGGACGCTCGCGAATGCCGGCTCGCCGACCCACCCGAGGCCGAGGCTCGTGAGCGTGATGCCGAGCTGCGTCGCCGAGAGGTAAACGTCCAGCCTCCGGATGATCTGCCTCGCGATCTCGGCATTGCGACTTCCGGCGCGGGCCAATTCGTCGAGCCGCGTCGCGCGCACCTTCACGATCGAGAACTCGGCGAGAACGAAGAAGCCGTTGATGGCGACCAGCAGCAAGGCAATGACGACGTAGACCAGCGTGGTAGCGGTCATCCGCCCCCCGACCTCCGGCGGGTTGGGCGCGGATTCTACCGTTCGTCGGCGTCGAGGCGAGGGGGTTCACTGGATCGCGAGGATTGCGGCGGTCGAGACGGCGTCGTCCGCGAGCCCGCGGCGCCGCGTGCCACGGTTGCATTTGGGCGACGCGGGGCCGCGTCGTCTGCGCCTTCCGAGAGAGTGCCGCCTTTGATACACTCGCCCGACTTTTTGGCGCACTTTCCGCCCCGGTATGGAAGAGAGTGGTGAGTCCACCATGACGACAGAACTCGTCTTCGTCGGGCCCGGCGCGCGGACTCCGATGGCCGAATACTCCGGCACGCCCGGCTTCGGTCTCTTCAAGGACGTGTCGGCGATCGACCTCGGCGCGATTGCGGCGAAGGCGGCGCTCGAGCGCGCGCGCGTGAAGCCCAGCGACGTGAACCACGTCGTCTTCGGCAATGCCCTCCAAACATCGAATGACGCGATCTACGGCGCGCGGCACGTCGGGCTCAAGGCCGGCGCGCCGATCGAGACGCCGGCTCTCACGGTGAATCGCCTTTGCGGGTCGGGCTTCGAGGCGATCGTGCAAGGCGCTCGCATGATCCGGCTCGGCGAAGCCGACCTGTGCCTCGTCGGCGGCATGGAAAGCATGAGCCAGGCGCCTCACGTCATGCATGGCCTCCGCGAGGGCGCGCGATTCGGCGTGAAATTCGAACTGGAAGACCTGCTCTTTTCTGCGCTCATGGATCCGATGTGCGGGCTTTTCATGGCGCAGACGGCCGAGAAGCTCGCGCAGAAATACTCCATCTCCCGCGCGGAGCAGGACGCGTACGCGCTCCGCAGCCACCGCGAAGGCGCGCGCGCGGTCAAGGAGGGGATGTTCGGCGAAGAGATCGTTCCTGTCGAGGTCAAGCGCGGACGCGAGACCGTGACGGTCACGACCGACGACCACATCAAGCCCGATACTTCTGCAGAGGCCCTCTCGAAGTTGCGTGCTGCGTTCGGCAAGGACGGAACGGTCACCGCCGGAAACGCGTCGGGCATCGTCGACGGCGCCGCGGCGCTGGTGCTCACCACCCGCGAGAAGGCGAAGCGGCTCGGCCTCGACATCCATGCGAAGCTCGTCGGCTGGGGCACCGCCGGTGTGCCGCCCGAAATCATGGGCATCGGCCCAGCGCCCGCGATTCGCAAGGCGCTCGAATCGACCGGGCTGAAGCTCGCGAATATCGATCTCGTCGAGGTGAACGAGGCATTTTCCGCGCAGTACCTGGCGGTCGAGAAGGAGCTGGGCCTCGACCGCGACCGCGTCAACGTCAACGGCGGCGCCATCGCGCTCGGGCATCCGCTCGGCGCGACCGGCGCGCGCATCACGCTCACACTGATCCGAGAGCTCCGTCGGCGCCGCGGGCGCTATGGAGTCGGCTCGGCGTGCATCGGCGGCGGCCAGGGCATCGCCGTCGTCGTCGAGAGGGAATAGCCGAAGAGACTCGCCCGAAAATCTCGAGAGGAGGAGTCCGTGTATCGCATCGCGGTTTTGCCGGGAGATGGCATCGGAGAAGAGGTCGTCCGCGAGGGCATGAAGGTCTTGAAAGCGGTTTCCGAGATTCGCGGGTTTCGCTACGAGACCAAGATGTATCCGTTCGGCGCGGATCACTATCTGAAAACCGGCGAGATGATGCCCGAGTCCGTCTTCTCCGAGCTGCGCCAGTTCCACGCGCTGTTCCTCGGCGCGATCGGCGACCCGCGCGTCGAGACGGGCCTCCTCGAGCACGCGATCATCGGCGGCGTGCGTTTCAAGCTCGACCTCTACATCAACCTTCGCCCGGTGAAGCTCTACGCCGAGCACCTATGCCCGCTCAAGGACAAGAAGCCCGAGCAGATCGACATGGTGTTCGTGCGCGAGAACACCGAAGACGCGTACACGCGCATCGGCGGCACGTTCAAGCAGGGGACACCCGACGAAGTGTCGATCGCGACGATGCTCTACACGCGAAAGGGCTGCGAACGAGCGATCCGCTACGCGTTCGAAGTGGCGCGGGCCCGCAACAAGCAGAAGAAGGTCACGCTCATCGACAAGGCGAACGCGATCCGGGCGCAGGACATCTGGACGCGCACGTTCGCGGAAGTGGGCAAGGAGTACCCCGAGATCCAGCAGGATCATGCCTACATCGACGCCGCGTGCATGTGGCTCGTGAAGAACCCGGAGTGGTTCGACGTCGCCGTGTCGCCCAACATCTTCGGCGACATCATCACGGACCTTGCGGCCGTGATCCAGGGTGGGCTCGGCATCGCCGCATCGGGCAACATCCATCCGGGACAGGTTTCGATGTTCGAGCCGATCCATGGATCGGCGCCGAAGTACCGCGGGAAAAACGTGGCGAACCCGATCGCGACGATCATGGCCGCACAGATGATGCTCGAGTTCCTCGGAGAAAAGGCCGCCGCATCGCTCATCGAGCGCGCGGTTGCCGAACTTCTCTCGTCGAAGCGCATCCGCTCGCTCGGTGCGGATTCCGGTCATTCGACGAGCGAGATCGGGGACATGGTCACCGCGGAAGTGCGGCGGCTCGGATCGAGCACCTAGTCGCAGGGGTTCTTCGAAAGAAACTCGGGAATAGGTCCTCCGGCTCTCCGTCTATCCCCGCCCCTTGCCGATCGGCAAGAGCGCGCAAACGGTGAGCATCATTTCGGAGGACGACCATGAGCTTTTCTTTGCTTCGCGTTGGGTCCGGGGTTCTTGTCGGCACGATCGGCCTCTTGTGCGGCGACGCGGTTTCGCCGGACGGGGGTAGGACTGGCGGCGAGCATGCGATCTACACCATCCCACTCAAGTATGCCGCTGCGCGCGAGCTCAACGCCACGCTGGCGCCGTTGACGCCGAACGGCGGGAGGATTCTCGCCGATCCGCGGTCGAACACGCTCATCTTCGACGCCACGTCGGAAGACTTCGCGCGGCTTCGAAGCCTCGTGGCGCTCGTCGACGTGCCGGCCGGGGTACCCGGGCAGGAACCGGCGGCGAGGGCGAGCGCGGAGGGCGACGCGTCCTTTTCGGTGAACGTGGCCATCGTGGAGCTCACCGCCCAAAAGATCGCCGACCTCGGCGTAGACGTCGGCGGCGTCGGGCCGACCGGTCTCGCCGACGCCGCCGCGCGTAAGATCGCGGACCTCGCGAGTCGCGGTGCCGATTCGAGCGTCACCGTGCATGCCAACGTCACGGTGCCCGTCGTGGTCAACAAGCGCACGAGAGTTTCGCGCTCGATCGAGTATCCGACCCAGACCACGTCGATGGCGCCGAGCGGCGTCGCGCAGCAGGGATTCGGCGGCTATGTTGGCGCCGAGAACGCGATCGAGATCGTCGGGATGCCGAGTGGCGCCGACGCCGCGTTCCTGGAGATACAGTACAAGCTCCAGCAGCCGGCGTCGACGACGACAGGCCCTCCCGTGAAGACGGCGCAACAGGGGACGCTCGATCTGGTGCTGCGAAACGGCGACCTTTCGGTGACGGGCGGACGCCTAGCCAGCGAGTCCGACGCCAGCCACCTGTTCATCGTCGTGCGCCTCGCGATGCGGAAGTGATCAGGCCATCACGTTGGCTTGCGGAGCGTCGCTTCAATCTCGGCTCGGGAGTGCAGCGGGCCCGAGTCGATTCCCGGACACGTTTCCTTCACGGCGGCCCAGGTCTCCGGCGAATTGACGAGACCGGGCCAGAACGGAAATGTCCGGCATTGTCTCGGACGCGCGGCGTAAACCGTGCATCGGCGGTCTTCGCCGAGGAAGATGCAAGGTCCGTCCGATCTTTCGACGAGCGACACGCGATCTCCGACGCGTCTCAAATACCGGCGGCCGAACGCATCGAGGGAGAGTCCGAGGTGCGTCGCGAGCGCCGCGGCCTCCGCCTCCGTCACCCACACGAAACCCGGGATCGAGCAGCAGTGCCCGCATTGCGTGCACCCGAAGCGAAGTCCTTCGCCGATCCACTCGCGCTCGTCCATGGTGAGGGCGAAGGCTAACCGCTTCGCCGTGCGACGAAAAGCCCTTCGACGCCGCGCGACGAGCGGCTACGATGCGTGCGACGCGCACGTCGCACTCGGATCGAAAGGGCACGAACACTCGATGACGAAACGCTGGTTGACGGCCGCGCTCCTTTGCCTTGCATCGTGTGGCGGCGGGGGCGGTGGGGGTGGGGGTGGCTCGAACGGGGGCGGCGGCGGCCCGGCTCCTGCGTCGTTCGTCGGGATTTGGTCCGGTACGTACCAGGACGCGGCCACCACGAAGAAGCACGGTTTCCGCCTCACGATTACGGACGAGAGCGCGCCCGACGCGACCGGTGCACAAATGCTCGCGGGGATGATGGCGCCGCTCGGACTCGATGGGCTCACCACCGTGATCGTCGCGGGAACGCGACGCGGGGCTCGCGTCGATCTCGCGAGCGCCCCCGGCCAGTGGAACCTCACTTTCGCGTTCGTCGCACAGACGGCGCTCGCGAACGGAAGCTTCTCCTTCCAACAGAACTTTGGACCGCGCCAGCTTCTCGGCGGCGGACTGCAGGCGCAGTACCTCACGGGAAACGAGCGGCTTGCGGGGACGTGGGAGGGGACGTGGCGAAGCAGCTTTCGACCGCCGCTTCAGGGCACGATCGAATGGCTCGTCACGGCGCAGACTCCCAACCCGCAAGGTGGTGGCTCCGTCCCGGATCTCCTTGCCGGTCGAATCCGCCTCGTGGGATTCCCGGAAATCGGTTCGTCTGTCTTTGGCCTCGAGACGTCGGGAGACGTGAACCTCGATGCCGTTTCCGATGTGAATGCGTCGTTTCCGGCGTACGTCTTCCACTTCGACGGGCAAGCTCACCTCGGCTTCTTCGAGGGCGAATACGAGCTGCGCCACGTTGCGTCGAACACCGTGGTCGACCGGGGAACGTTGCGAGCGGATCTTCGCCCGTAATCGGTTTGGTCGTGGGGAAAAGGCGACCCGCTGCCGGGAGCAATGGGTGATCGGCAGCGGGTCGCTGGGAGGGAGTTGACGTTTTCAGGGGAAGCCGCGATGCCTTCCCGGACGCCCGAAGAGTGGAGCAACCGGCTTGCCGTAGGACGAGACTTTGGGGACGCCACGAAAGACGGGGACTCGCGGGTGGCGTTCCGGGAGCGGTCGGCTGAGAGCGTCGCGCGGGCTCGTCAGTTTCGCGATGCGTTGTCGCGGGAGATCGACGCGAGCCGATCGGCCGTTCAGCGATTCAGGGTCTGGACGCGGGGCGCTGCGGGCGACGTCCAGCTCATCGATCAGGGGTGGAAAAGGCCGTTTGCGAGGGAGTGCGCGGCATGACCGACTTCATTCGAGTCGACACGATGCGGTCCGATTGGCTGCCGACGTCGACGCCTGGCATCACGTTTCAATCGCTTCGCTACGACCGCGACTCGAAGGCGGGCGCCGTTCTCATCAAGATGGAGCCCGGCACCGCGTACCCCGCGCACGAGCACACCAAGGGCGAGGACGTTTTCATCGTCGAAGGAGAGCTGATCGTCGGCACGAATCGGTTTCCGAAGGGCGCGTACCTCTACAGTCCGCCCGGATCGGTTCATGCACCGCGAACCGAAATCGGTTGCGTCCTGTTCTCGACCTTTCCCGGGAAAATCGATCACGCTCCCTCGAAGCGCTGAATCGGCGCGATTCCGTCGGAACTGAAGAGGCCCTCGCCCGGAAGGGCCGGCGGGTGTATCTTGCATTCGCCTTTCCCGCCTTCGAACACGTGAGTCGTCGATTGGAGCGAAGACAGCCATGAAGCCAGCCCGCACGTTCGTTTTCGGCTCACTCCTTGCGTTGATCAGCGCCGCCGCGTTGTCGGAGACCCCGCTTCCCGTTCAGGCGAGCGGCCGGATGTATCTCGGCTCGTATGGCACGGGAGAGGTCAAGATCCTCGACCGGGACGGCACACTGCTGAGAACAGCCACGGCGCCGGGTCTGACCGCCACGCGAGGCATTGTCGCCTCGTCGGACGGGCGGCTGTTCGTCTCTGGGGAAGCGAGCAATGCGATCTACGTCTTCGACGCGGACGGCAACTTTCAGAGCAGTTTCACGGCGAATGGGCTCAACGGTCCGACGGGGGGAGCGATCAGTCCCGACGACCGCTACTTCGTCTGCTCGTTCAACAACAACTCGATCTTCATCTTCTCGCTCGCGGGTCAGTATCTCGGGACGCTGACGCCGCCCGGGCTCAGTGGGCCGAACTGCATCGCGTTCCTAGCGGACGGGACGGCCCTCGTTTCCAGCGCGCTGAACGACCTGGTGATTCGCCTCGACGCAAACGGCCAGGCCGCCGGGAGCTTCACCGGCGGCGGGCTCGATAGCCCGATGTCGGTTGCGCTCGATACGCAGGGGCGGGTTTTCGTCACCGGCGGTTTGTCGAACAACGTCGTCGTCTTCGATTCACTTGGAAACGTGAGTCTCACGATCACGAACCCGGCGATGCACGTTCCGCAGGGCGCCGCCTTCGACGATCAGGGTCGCCTCTACGTCTCCAACTACTCGACGAACGATGTGATCGAGTTTGCGCCCAACCTCGACTACATCCGAACGATCACCGCGACCGGGACGAGCGTCGCCCGGTCGATCGCTTTCGAAAAGTTGCAGCCGGCCGTGGCGTGCCGCCGCGGCAACGTCCTTGGCACGGGGTCGACGCCGGCCGACGTGCTCATGGTGAACGGAAGCTCCGGAAACTACGCGCGACACGTCGTCGTCCCGACGGGAGGTCCGTTGGCATTCGACCTCGCGAGTCCGCCCGGTGCCGGCAACGCGCCGCTCCCGTACGTCGTCTATGCGATCCCGAGGGAAAACTCGGCCGGCGACGTGACGAACCAGCCGTTTGGTCTCGGCGAGGCCTGCTTCTCGACGCCGCTTTCGGGCGGCTCTCCGATCACGGTTTTCAACACCCTTCGCCACGAGTCGCGGCTCGGGACGCCGCTCGTGTCGCCGACGCGCCTCGGTCCCGGCGAGATCTTCCGATTGCCGCAAGTTCGGGCCGGACTCGCTGGGCGCCGGTTCACGGTGCAAGGAATCGTCCCGGAGTGTTGCCTCGGTCGGCTGGCATCGGTCACCAACGCAGTGGTCGTCGACATTCGCTGATCGATCCGGTCGCTGCCGCGTTCGCGTCCCGAAATTCTTCGCCCCGATTTGGCATGTCGCGGAATCGTGGGGTAGTCTCTCCACACGGAAGAAAAGGAATCACGGACGCGGCGCGTGAGCGCCCACCCCCTGCGAACCCGGGTGGAGCTTGCGTTTCCGCCCGGGCGGCCCCTGCTCACCTACCCGCCTCGGGCCCGCGCGCCGCGGCCTAGATTCCTGTCATGCGCGATCGGCTTTTTTTCCGGTCGCGAAAGGGAAGAAGAGGGTGCCGGGCGCCGCAGCTCACGATCCGTTTCGACGAGTGGCGCTCGAACCGTCGGTGTCGTCGCCCGTCAGTCGCCTCCCTCTAACCGGGCTTCGGAGGGTAGTGAAGGCGTTGACGAATGGGGCGCGACGCATCGACCGAGCGAGGCGTCCCCGCCGTGCGATGCGCTGGGGCGGCGGCGTCCGGCCCGTGTTCTTCTCGATCCGATGATCCGCAAAAGCAATCCAACGGGCACGCTCCGACCGACTCGAGCGTCGGACTCTCGCCGAGCCTGACGCAAGACAACGTCTTACCGCCGCGTCCTCGGAGCGTGCTCGACTCGCTCGTCGCCTCCCCAGCGATCAACGCGGCTTTCGGTAAAAGCGCAGCTCGGTGATCGCCGGATGGCGTGGCTTCCCGCCGTCAGGGAGGGTCTTCGTGATGAACACCCGAATGCGCCGGGTCGTCACCGTGGGAAACGTCAACACCCACGAAGCCAAGTCTCGCCGCTTGACGTTCGCATCGACCGACTGCCAGTCGGACCCGTTCCAGATCTGAACTTTGAGCCCGTCGAGCGTTGGGGCGTGCCGGGCGATCGTGAAATCGATCTCCATTCCCGACACGTCGACCGGCCGATCCCATTCCATGCCGAGGTCTTTCGGCGGAGTCGGCTTGGGAACGTCGCTCGCCCAATGCGTGTCGGTCTTGCCGTCGAACGCCTTGTCGGGCTCGTGCGACGCGGTGATTCCCGACGCGTCGTCGAAGGACTTTGCAACGCCGTCGGCCGGCACCTGCTCGTAGCCGAGGTCGTCGAGCGGAACGGCAACCGACTCTTGGAGCTTCCCCACGTCGAATCTCTTGCTCGTACCGATCGCGACGCCGAAGAGCGCGCGACCGTCCATCCGGCTGAGCCGGGCACAGAAACTCCAGGCTCCCGTGTGATTCTCGACCTTCACGAGGAGGCGATTCAATCCCTTTTGGATCGTCACCGGTGCATGGAATCGGTCGGGCGGGTTCACTCCGTGGACGTGCTCATAGATGACGCGCTCGCCGTTCCAGTAGGCCGCGCCACCGTCGTCGCTGCCGAGCCACAGCAGCGCTTGGCATTGACCCTCGTCGAGCGCGTAGACGTACACGCAGCCATACGCGACGCGATGATCTCCACCTTTCAGCGCTTTTCCGAGGTCGATCGAATCGGCGGGGCTCTCGTAGATCTCCCACGTCTGCTTTCCGGCCTTCAGGCCGGCGAACGGGGCGAGCGACTTCTCGTCGATGTAGGCTTCGCTCAGCCCCTTGTCGTCCTTCGACTCGAATGGGCCCGCGATCAGCCAGTCGCGAATGAAGGCGATGTTCGGGCTCGGGGCGGTGACAGCCGCCGATGCGTCGGTCTTGGCCGCCGGAGCCTTCGTTCCCGTCGTGCCGGCCATCGTCGTTCCCAGATCGACGTGCGAGGAAGGCGTCGTCGACGCGCGCCTCAGGAACAGGACGGCGAACGAGGTGTCGGTGAGAGGATCGCTGCCGTCGGGAGCTTTCCAGGATCCGTCGCCCTTTTGCTCGGAGACGATGAATCGTGCGCCTTCGTCATACCAGTCGTGGCCGGCGATCGTTTTTTGTCGCGAGAAGATGCCGAGCCGTTCGAGACCATAGAGGTAGTAATAGAGGAATCCGACGTTTCGGCCGTCGCCGTCTCCCTCCGGATTGAACTTCACCGAAAAGCGCCCCGCGTACCACGTGAATGCGCGTTTCAGCATGGCTTCGTGTTCGCGCTTGTGGTTCTCGAACAGAGGAACGCCGTCGAGCTCGTCGAAGCAGACGACCGCGATCGCGATCGCCGCGAGCGTCATGCTGCCCGTAGGAATCTCGCCGGCGCGATAGGAGAAACCGCCTGTTGGCCGCTGATTCCGCTTGAGGTACTCGAGCAGATCGAGCCAGATTCGATCGGGCACTCGAAAACCGCGCTTCGTCGCCGCATGGAGTCCGAGGACCGCGTACTGAGTGTTGCTGAGGTCGGGATTCCCGTCCGGATAACCCCAGATCTTGATGTTCGGGTTGACCTTCTCGAGGAGGAACTCCGCGCCCTTCGCAATCCACGGCTCGTGCGCCTTGTCACCGAGACTCTCGAGCAACGTCAGGAGGATTCCGGTGGAGTAGGTCTTCTCGAAGGGGAGGTATTGCAGATAGGAAAGGCCCTTTTGGAAGCGAGGATCGCCGGGCGATGCGCCCGACTTGTGAAGCGCGAGGAGTGCAAGCGCCGATTCGCCCATCGATTGGTCGGCATCGTGCGCGCCGCGGAACGAGCCGTTGGGATTCTGCTGCTTCCAAAGGTACTCGACACCCTGATCGACTGCGCGATTCACCAGGGTCGAGAGACTCTCTTGCGCAGCCCCTGCGGGGGCCACCGAAAGAGCGGCAACGACGGTGCCGAGCATCCGGCGAGCGACGATTTCCAGTGGTCTCTCCATGGGCGAGGTCGCCGGATTGTATCCGCGCTCGGACGCCCCGTACAATGTGCGGCTCACGTCGAACCGAACCGGGAAATGGAGGCGATAGGATCATGAGAGAGTTCGTCGGAGTCTGCCGTTCGATCGCCGTCGGGGCGATTGCTGCGTCCGTCGTCGTCGCGGCGCTCGCGTTCGCACAGGCGCCGACGGCGGCCATGGGGCCCGATGCAGGCCAGGCGAACAATCGCCCGATTCTGATCAAGTGCGGGCGGCTCATCGACGGGACGGTCGGCGACCCGCGCGATTCGGTGTCGATTCTCGTTCGCGGAGATCGAGTCGAGGCGATCGGAAAAGATGTGACTTCGCCCGACGCGCAGGTCGTCGATCTTTCGTCGGCGACGATCCTCCCGGGGCTCATCGACTGCCACACCCATCTCGCCTTCCACCCCGGCAGCATCTCGCTCGCGGCCATTCGCGAGAGCGTCGCGGACCAGGCTCTGAGCGCGGCGGCTGCCGCGCGCGCCACGTTGCAGGCCGGCTTCACGACCGTTCGCGACCTCGGTGCGCCGAACTACGTCGACGTCGCGCTGAAGCGGGCGATCGAGCGCGGCACGGCCGAGGGTCCCCGCGTGCTCGCATGCGGCTGGTCGCTGTCGATCACTGGAGGCCACGGCGACATCGGCAACGCGTACTCGCCGTTCATCGAGTTGCCGCACTCCAACATCGCCGACGGGGTCGACGAGGTGCGAAAGCTCGTTCGCCAGGACGTGAAGTACGGCGCCGATTGGATCAAAATCCTCGCAACGGGCGGCGTTCTTTCGGCCGGGGACAACCCCGGCGCGCAACAGTACACCTACGACGAGATCAAGGCGGCGGTCGACGAGGCGGCGATGTCGGGTCGCCGCGTGGCCGCGCATTGCCACGCCACGTCGGGAGTCAAGGACTGCGTTCGCGCCGGAGTCGCATCGATCGAGCACGGGTCGTTCCTCGACGACGAAGCGATTCGCATGATCAAGGACAAGGGGGTCTATCTCGTTCCTACGACGTTCGTCGGCGATTTCATCATCGAGCACGGAAGCGAATTCGGCATCCCCGCCGAGAACATCGAGAAAGCAAAGGCGACGATTCCCAAGGCGCACGAGTCTTTCAGTCGCGCGGCGCGCGCGGGCGTCAAGATCGCGTTCGGAACCGACTCCGGCGTTTTCCCGCACGGACAGAACGGTCATGAGTTCGCGGTGATGACGCGCCTCGGCATGGAGCCGATCGCGGCCATTCGATCGGCGACGTCGGCTGCGGCGGACCTGCTCGGGCTCTCGAAGGAGATCGGGACGATCGAAGTCGGCAAGACGGCGGACTTGATCGCCGTTCCGCGCGATCCGCTCACGGACGTTCGAGCGCTCGAGGAAGTCCGGTTCGTGATGAAATCAGGTCGCGTCGTTCGCAACGACATGCCGAAGTAGCGACACGTTGCGGCAGGCGGCCGAGGAGCCGCGATGGCGAAGGCGAGCCGAACGATTCTTCACGTCGACATGGACGCCTTCTACGCGTCCGTCGAGCAGCGCGATCGACCCGAGCTTCGCGGCAAGCCCGTGATCGTCGCCGGCGACGCGCGCCGCGGCGTGGTACTGGCGGCCTCGTACGAGGCGCGACCGTTCGGAGTCCGATCGGCGATGCCCGCGGCGCAGGCCCTGAAGCTGTGCCCGCACGGCGTCTTCCTTCCCATGCGAATGGGGCGTTACGCGGAGGTCTCTCGCGACGTTTTTGCGATTTTCCGTCGTTACACCCCGATCGTGGAGCCGCTCTCGCTCGACGAAGCCTTTCTCGACGTCACCGCGTGCCGACGCCTGTTCGGTGATGGCGCGACGATCGCGCGGAGAATCAAGGACGACGTCCGTCGAGAGCTTCGACTCACGGCATCTGCCGGGGTGGCGTCGTGCAAGTTCGTGGCCAAGGTCGCCAGCGACCTGCGGAAGCCGGATGGCCTCGTCACCGTGGAACCGGGGCGCGAAGTCGAGTTTCTCGCGCCGCTCGCCATCGAACGAATGTGGGGCGTCGGAGAAGTCGCTGCCGAACGACTGCATGCGATGGGCATTCGAACGATCGGTGATCTTCAACGGCCCATCGCCGCCTCTCTCGGCGATTCGCTGGGCGAGCTGGGCACGACGATTCGCACGCTCGCGCTCGGCATCGACGATCGGCCGGTCGTGCCCGACGCAAGCGCTCGTTCGATTGGAGCCGAAGACACGTTCAGCAGCGATGTGGCGGGCGTCGCCGCCTTGCGGCCGCACGTGCAGTCGCAAGCGGAGAGGGTTGCGCGTCGCGTTCGCGGCGAGGGAATCGAAGGCCGCGTCGTCGTGCTCAAGGTGAAGCTGGCGGAGAAGGGCGTTCGCGGGAAGTACCGGGTTCTGACGCGGCGAGTGACGCTCGACGTTCCCACTGCGGACGGCGCCACGATCTTCCGTGCGGCGGCCGCGCTGCTCGAGGCGGCTCCCATCGCGGGCCGGCGCGTGCGACTCACCGGAGTTTCGATGAGCGACTTTCGGGACTCCGGTCGCGGTCAACTCTTGCTCTTCGATTCGAATGCGAGCGGACGCGAGCGAGCCTCGAGATTGAATCGAACGATGGACCACATCGAGAGGAAGTTCGGTCCCGGTGCGATCCGCCGAGGGGTCGCGCCTCCTGACGACAGTCGGTCGTGGGGCTCAACCGACGAGGATCTCGGCGAGTCCCGCAAGCGCCGCGATCGCCGCTCCGAGGGCGAGTAGCCGGTCCAGGCGTTCAATGGAAGCGAGCCGGACGAGATCGGGCGCTTCGGCCGAGTTTGCCCATTGGCGCGCGACCTCGTCGGTCTTGCGGAGCGGAATCGCCGCCCACGTGAAGGACAGAACGAAGGCGAGCGCGGCGAGCGCAACGCCGACGAACGAGCCGGATCCGGCGAGCCGTACGATGGCGACGGCACACGCGACACCGGCCGGCCAACGCACGAACGGCAAGAGCCAGGTCGGGCTCGCGAAGCGAAAAGCAAGCGCGTCTTCCGTTGCGAGCATCGCGGTCGCGCTCTGCCGGAGAAAGGCGACGCGCAGGAGGAGAGAGCCGGCAACGAACGACAAAGCGATCGCCTCGAGTGGTGCGAGCCAATCCAACATGCGAAACATTCTACTCGGCGATCCACCGCCGGTGCGTCGAAGGTCACGGGTTGTGTTAGAGTCGCCTCCGCAGCCGGACGAATTTGGGAGGAGTCGTGACGCCAGCCCGAGGATCCTTGCCGAGCCTGCTCGGCGTCTCTCCGCGTCGCCCTCCATTGCAATTCTCTGCGAGCACGATGCTGATCGCCGCCGCTTGCGTCGTCCTCACTGTCGCGACTCCCCTCATGCTGCGTGGCGTCGAGCCGTTCGCAACCTGGTACTACCTGTTCGCGTGGTACTCGTACATCGCGCTGCTCGACGCATTCCTCGTGAAGCGAGGCGAGCCCGGATTCCTCCTGAGGCGTCCGCGAGTATTCCTGTCGATGTGCGCGTGGAGCGCGGTTTTTTGGTTCGCCTTCGAGCTGGTGAACCTCCGCCTTCGTAATTGGTACTACGCGTATCTCCCCGACTCTCTCCCCGTCCGATGGAGCGGCACGTTCCTCGCGTTCGCAACGGTGCTCCCCGGCATCTTCGGCACCGCGACGGTGCTCGGATCGCTGAAGGCCTTCGACGGTGCGCGAAGCCGGTCTCTACGGATCGGTCCTGCGGTGCTCCGCGGAATGACGATGGCGGGTTGGCTGTTCCTTTCGCTTCCGCTCTTGTTCCCGAAAACGTTCTTCCCGCTCGTGTGGGGAGCCACGGCTCTGCTCGTCGCTCCGCGGAACTACCGCTCCGGCGGGCCGTGCCTGCTTCGAGATCTCGAGCGCGGCGATCCGCGCCGCCTGCTGCGTCTGCTCGCGAGCGGATTCGCCTGTGGCCTCCTATGGGAGGCGTGGAATTTTGCGGCGCGTGCAAAGTGGATCTACACGGTCCCGCTCGTTGGCGATTGGAGGCTCTTCGAGATGCCGGTTCTCGGCTTTCTCGGGTTTCCGCCGTTTGCCCTCGAGTGTGACGAGCTCTATCGTGCGGCGTGCCGGTGGGGCGTCGCCGTCGCGCTCGAGGTGCACGAGCCGGTGCCGGTCACGCGCCGGTTCGGCATCGTCGTGCGGCGCATCGCGATTCCGATTGCGGCAACGGCGGTTTGTGTCGTTGCGCTCCTTGGAATGGACCGGTACACGGTCGCGTCGTTCACGCCAAGGGTGCGCGATCTCGGGGTCATTTCGCGAGCTGAAATTGCCGAGCTCGAAGGAGTCGGAGTCACGAACGTCTTCGACCTCGTTCGTGGATTTGCCGCGGGGAAGAGCGAAAGGGCGTGGATCGAAGGGGCACGCCTCGCGCTCTTTCGAGGCATCGGAACGGACGCCGCGAACGCACTCGCAAGCCTGGGCATCGCGACGATCGTGGACCTCGCGCACCAGAACGCGGCGAACCTCTACGGGCGGCTCCGCACGTTGCGTCCGTGGGACGAGCGGCTTCGGCCGGAGCGCGTGAGGCGATGGGTTCGCGACGCGCGATCCCTCAGCGCGCGAGAACGGCGGACGTGAGCACGGCGAGCCCGATCACGATCGCAGCAATTTCGAGCGACACGTAGACCCGGTGCATGCGGTCGAATCGCCGAATCTCCAAATCGGCGGACGGACCGGCGCCGAGCTCGCGGAGGTGCTCGCGGATGTGCCGCTCGAGCGGCAGGACGCGGCGCGCGATTGCGTGACATAACGCGATGACGGTTGCCCCGACGATTCGCTCACGCGGTGGCCCTGTGGCGCTGCCCTGCAAGAACCCAGCGGCGGCGGCCGATGCGGCCAGCAAGCAAGCCAACAAGTGATAGCGGTCCGAAACCGCCTGGTGACAAGTGCCCGCACTCGACATCGGGAGAACGGCGAACGTCTTCGGTGCGAGTCGGAGGAGATGGACGGTCGTCATCCCGAGCCCGGCACCGATCGCCAACCCGGCAACGATGCGGCCGATGACGACGATGGCGCCCGGCGCGACCGCGATCAGCGTGCGCTCCCCTCAGACCACATGGGTCCGCATTTAACGCATCATCCGAGTCGACCGCAAGTCCGCGCCAGATGGCGAAAGTCACCGGATCGATCCCTCGTTGGCGAGGGCACGAAAGAAGTTGCAGAATAACGCCGTGTTTGGCCGAAATCAGCGGAACTCACCACGGCGCGGACGTCTGCCGGCTGGAATCCCGAGCGGCAAGCGTGGTCGCGCCAGGAAACCCCAACGATTCGGGGGGAGTATACAGGCGAGTCTCGAAACAGCCATCACGGGGCCGTTCGCTTTCGATGGACGACAGAAACGCAGAGGAGTGAGAACCATGAACGATTCCGTTCGTTCCCCGTTCCGAGCTACCCAGGGCCGTACCACCACTACGATCGCGGTTCTCGCGGCGCTGGTCATGCTGGCGCTGCTGGCGCTTTCGCCGCTCATTCGCGCAGCGGAGTTCGAGGCCGGCTCCGTTCGGCTCGAGAGCCTCGTTCCGGACGACTGCTACTTCTTCGCGAGCTTTGGCGGGGTCGACCATTGCGAGAGGAACGCGGCATCGCTGGGTCTCTATCAACTCTGGCAAGAGCCCGAGGTACAAGCCTTCGCGAAGAACATCGTGACGATGGTCCGCAGCCAGGTCGAGCAACCGGGCATGCCGGTTTCGAAGATCCTCGACCTCATGCGCGGCCGGGTGTCGATTGCGGTTGGCGATCAGACCTTGGTCAAGGGAGTGGTGCCGGTACCGGCGTTCGTGATCGGGGTCGACACCGGAAACAAGACGGAGGCGTTCCGGCAGAGCTTCTCGATGATGCTCGACGGCATGCTTCAACACCACGGCGGCCCGAATGCCGTGAAGCGCTCGACGTTCCGATTCGGACAATTCGAGATCAACGACCTGCACATCGCGGAGGCCAATGCCTCGCTGTGCTACACGTACGTCGACTCGATGTTCCTGCTCGGACTCAACAAGTACTACCTGCAGCGCGTGCTGGGAAACATCGGAAAGGCGAACGCGCGGACGCTGGAGCATGACGAGGCCTTCCATCGCACGATGACGAAGCTCGGCAATCCGGACTCGACCTATCTTGCCTACGTGAATTTCCGTGGCTTCACCAACAAGCTCGGCCCGTGGATGCCGCCGGAGGTCAGCGAGTACCTCGACCTGTTCGGCATTCACAACGTCGATGGAATTGCGCTGGCGTCGGTTCCGGCTGGGACCGGGAGTCGCGAACTCCTCTATGTCGACGCTCCCGGCGAGAAGACCGGTCTCCTCCGGATCCTCGCGCCGAAGCCGGCGGGGATGAAGGCGCTGGCGTTTGCCCCGCCGGAAACCGCGTTCTTCCTCTCGACGACGCTCGACTTGAAGGGCGCGTACGACGAGGCGATGCACATCCTCCAAACGGTCAACGAGCAGTACTTCACGATGTTCCAGGCGAAGCTCCACGGTGCGGAAGGGAAGATCGGTCTTTCGCTCGAGAAGGACCTGCTCGCGGCGCTCGGCGGTGAGGTCAGCCTGTTCGCCGGTCTGCCGGCGGGTGGCGGCGTGATTCCCGAGGTCGTCGCTGTCGTCGGGGTCAAAGATCGCGCGGCGTTCGAGAGGTGCCTCGCGGTGCCGCTCTCCATGGCGCCCAACCTGCAGTTCAAGACACTCGAGTACGAAGGGAGCCAAGTGAAGTACTTGCCGGCACAGGCCGGCGGTCCGCCCATCACTCCGAGCTATGCGATCGTCGACGACCTGATGGTGATCGGCACGAGCCCGAACTCCGTGAAGCAAGTGATCCACTCGCGCACGGAAAAGCGGCCGTGTCTCGCGGACAACCCGGAGTTCAAAGCGGCGCGCGCGCAACTCATCGGAAAGGACCCGTGCTGCTTCCAGTACATCGACCTCAAGCGGATCGTGACCGCGTTGTATGCAACTGCGGCTCCGTTCCTCCAGGGCGTGCAGGGGCAGGTCGACCAAATGGGAATACCGGTCGACATGGCGCTTCTTCCCACCGTCGACACACTCGCCAAGCACTTGAGCGCGGCGGCTTCGGCTTGGTCGAGCGACGGTGACGGCATCCTCGCGGAAGGCGTGTCGCCGTTCGGCCTCGGCGCAATCAGTACGCTCGCATTTGCCGCAGCGTCGTCGCTCGAGAAGGCGTCGATTCCGGACACGCACCGTGGCGTCGTCAGGGCCGAGGCGGTTCCCGCGCCCGAGCACGGACGAGGCGTTTCACGCAGCGACGCAGTCGAGCCTTCGAAGCCGTCTAATGCATCGCGCGCCGCGTCGCCGTCTCGCGACGCGGATCGCTTCTACGAGAAGAAGGATTGGGCCAATGCGGTGAAGGCCTATCGATCGGTGGTCGAAGCGACGCCCAACGATGGTAGCGCGTGGTTCAATCTCGGATTCTCGCTTCACAGTCTCCGGGAGTACGACGATGCCATTCAGGCTTTCCAGAAAGCCGCGGAGCTGAACCCGCGTCGGAAAGCACTCTCGCTGTTCAACGTGGCGTGCGGCTACGCTCAGAAGACGGAGAAGGATCATGCGTTCGAGTGGCTGCGCAAAGCACTCGACGCGGGCCTCGATCCAAAGCAGCTCGAGGGTGACTCGGATCTCGAAGGGTTGCGAGGCGATCCGCGCTTCGGCGAGCTGACGAAGAAAGTGTACTGAGAGGGCTCACGGCGCCCAGACGACGCCGGTGGGGATCGGCATGGCGTCGCGGATCGGTCGGCGCCAGGTACAGCGACTTCGAGTCCGGGCTTCGGTCGACGACGCTCGCGTGACGCGAATCTCGCGAGCCGGATCCGGTCAGGCGCGCCGGTTGGATCCGCCGCCGAAGTGGCGTTCGCCTCCGCCCATCGCCGGACGTTCGCTCGCCGCTGCGCCGCTTTGGCGTGGTCGCGCCTCACTGACGTTGAGTTGGCGTCCTCCCATCGACGAGCCGTTCAGCTCGGCAATGGCTCGGTCGGCATCTTCTTTCTTGGTGAAATCGACGAACGCAAACCCGCGCGGGTTTCCGGTCGGGTCGGTGACGATGTTGACTCGTTCGAGGCTCCCGAAGGGCTCGAAGAGCGACCGGATCTCCGCCTCGTTCGTCTTGTACGGGAGGTTGCCGATGTACACGCTGACGGGCATGGTTCTTCCTCTCCTGAATCGAAACCGGCTCGGGGTGTCTCAGCATCCCGCGCTGGACACGTCCACCTACCCAAGCTGATCACGGGGCCCAACGACCCCGGCCGAGATCTCAGAAGTCGGTGCTGGATGCCCGCCAGCACTCTGCGGCCTTCAACCGTGACGAGCCTTGCGCACGACCCGTCGGCGTGGAAAGGAAAGAGAAGAATCGAAGTTGGAAGAACCCGGT
>JACOTG010000313.1 GCA_016178505.1 Planctomycetota bacterium | reverse complement strand
GATCATCGAAGTCGCTGCTGAAGGCGAAGCGGAAGGCGAGGCAGAGGCCGGCGAGATCGAAGCGCCCACCGAGACCCCAGCGGGAATGGTCCTCGTTCCCGCAGGCCCGTTCCTCTTCGGGCCGGACAAAGAGGCTCGCGAACTCGGCGCGTTCTACGTGGACATCGAACCCGTCACGAATGAGGAGTACAACCGCTTTTGCGAAGAGACGCGATATCGAAAGAGCAAGTACGCCGACGACCCGCGGTTCAACGGCCCGAAGCAACCGGTGGTAGGCATCTCGTGGTTGGACGCGCAGCAGTTCTGCAAGTGGACCGGCAAGGACCTCCCGAACGAGGAGCAGTGGGAGAAGGCCGCGCGCGGCACCGACGGACGCGAGTACCCGTGGGGTGACGAACCGCCAACGGCGGAGCGTGCCGTCTACGGACAAGATCCGGAGACTGGTCGAACGTCGGACATCGGTACGACCGTCGGCAACGTCTCTCCGTATGGTTGCCGTGACATGTCAGGCAACGTGTGGCAGTGGACGTCGACCCCGGCCGGCGACAACGAAGAATTCCGAATTCTGAAGGGCGGCTCGTACAACGACGACCTCGACTTCCTACGCTCGGACAGCCGCCTCGAAGGTGATCCGAAGGACAAGATGGAAAACGTCGGATTTCGTTGCGTGATCCCCATCCGCTGATCGGTTGGATACCCGGAAGTCGGGTCGGGAGGAGTCGTCCGTGTCGCACTACATCGCTGAACCGTGCATCGACGTGAAGGACAAGGCGTGCGTCGAAGCGTGTCCCGTCGATTGCATCCACTCGGCTGAAAACGAGCGTCAGTTCTACATCAACCCGGAAGAGTGCATCGACTGCGGCGCGTGCGTCGAGGTCTGCCCCGTACAAGCGATCTTTCCGGAAGAGGACTTACCGGAGAAGTGGAAGAGCTTCGTGCAGATCAACACGGAGTTCTTCAAGAGGCAGGCGTGATCGCTCCTTGCGAGGACTCGACTCGACGGTAGAGCGTGTCGCGCTTCGCCGGTGATTTCCCCGCCTCGGTGATGATCGACCGCAGCTCCGCTTCGCTGAGCTTCTCGGGCGTCCGCGCGCCCGCCATGTGGTAGATCTTCTCCTCGACCACCGTTCCGTCGAAATCGTCCGCTCCATATCCGAGCGCGATTTGCGCGACCTCGAGCCCGGCCATGATCCAGTAGATCTTCACGTGGTCGAAGTTATCGAGGAGCAGTCGTCCGACGGCGATCTCCCGGAGCGTGCGGATGCCGCGCGCCTCCGGCAGCTTCTCGAGCGGCGTGTTGTCCGGATGGAACCGAAGCGGGATGTACGTGAGGAAGCCGCGAGATCGGTCCTGCTGCTCGCGCAGCCGCAAGAGGTGGTCGACCTTTTCGTCGTCTCGTTCGATGTGACCGTAGAGCAGGGTCGCGTTCGAGCGCAGACCGAGACGGTGCGCGACGTCGTGCACCTCGAGCCAGCGCTCTGCGCCCATCTTTTCGCGGAAGAGCTTCTGGCGGACGCGCTCGCTGAACACTTCGGCCCCGCCGCCGGGCAGCGAATCGAGCCCCGCGTCCATCAGATCGAGCAGCACGCGCTCGAGGGTCTTTCCCGAGAGCGTTGCGAAGTAGTCGATCTCGACCGCCGTGAACGCCTTCAAGTGAAGCGAGGGGTGCCGAGATTTGATCGCGCGCAGCATCTCCGGATAGAAATCGTAGGGCAGCGTCGGATGCAATCCACCGACGATGTGCAGTTCGGTGGCGCCGGCGGACGCGGCCTCGCCGGCTCGGGCGAGGATCTCTTCCATCGAGAACTCGTAGCCGTCGGCTTCGCCGGGACGCTTGCCAAACGCGCAGAAAACGCACGTGATGCCGCAGATATTCGAGTAGTTGATGTGTCGGTTGACGATGTACGTGACTCGGCGGCCGTTCTTCCGCTCGCTCGCTTCGTTCGCGAGTTGGCCGATCGCGGCGAGATCCGGAGACGCGTAGAGCGCAAGCCCGTCTTCGCGATCGAGTCGTTCGTTGCGCTCGATCTTGCGGCGAATTCGCGTGAGATCCCCGTGGACGGCGAAGCTCTCAGCCAAGTCAGCCTCCCATGCGACGGGCACCGTGCCCGCCGATGAATTGAGTTCGCGAGGTTATATCGGCCGCGCTCTGCACGGTCAACGAACGGCTTCGCCGACGGCTGTTGCTCTCGCGTGCCGCCGCAGGTAGGGTTTCCCGCGCGATGGCAGACACGTTGCTCGTTCACTACGGCGAAGTCGGGATCAAGGGCCAGAATCGGCCCTATTTCGAACGCCGCCTCATGTCGTCCGTTTCCGTGGTGGGCGGGTCCATGGGAGTGCGCCACGTGCGACGCGAGCCCGGCCGTCTCGCTGCCGACATCGCCGAAGGCGTCGATGCCGACGCGATCGCGCGCCGCATCTCGGAGATACCCGGCGTCGCGTGGTGCGCCGTTGCGGCCACCCATCCGCCCGACGTGGAGGCAATTTCGCGTGCGGTCGTCGAACTCGCCAAAGCGGCGCCGCCTGGATCGTTCCGAATCGAGTCTCGGCGCGCCGACAAAGGGCTCCCGTTTCGAAGTGTGGACCTCAATCGCCAGGTCGGCGCTGCCGTCGTCGCCGCGACCGGCCGGCCCGTCGATCTCGAAAAGGCCCCGCTCGTCTTCCGGATCGAGGCCGATCGCCATCGCTTCTATTTGTTCACCGAGCGCATCGACGGGCCGGGCGGACTACCCGTTGGCGTGAGCGGCAAGGTCATCGCGCTACTGTCGGGCGGGCTCGACTCGCCGGTGGCGGCGTGGCGAATGATCCGTCGCGGCTGTCGCGTCGTCTGCTGCCATTTCTTCAATCCGGCGGCCGGGGCCGGCGCCGGCGTCCGCGAAAAAATCGACGGCATCGTGCGCGTGCTCGCACGGGCACAGGGTCCCACCCGGGTCTATCTCGTTCCGTTCGAGAGGATCCAACGCGAGATCGTTTCGAGCGTGCCTGCGTCGCACCGCATGCTCGTGTACCGGCGCGCGATGTTTCGCGTGGCCGATCGGATCCTCTTCCGCGAGCGCGCGCTCGCGCTCGTTACCGGCGATTCGGTCGGTCAGGTCGCATCGCAAACGCTCGCCAACATGCGGGTGATCCACGCGGCGACGCACAACCCTGTGCTCACGCCGCTCGCGGGCGACGACAAGAAGGACATCGTGGCGCAGGCCCGTCGCATCGGAACCTTCGAAACGTCGATCCTGCCGTACGGCGATTGTTGTTCCTTCCTCATTGCGCCTCAGCCCGAGACGCGCGGCTCGCTCGAAGACATCGTTCGCATGGAAGCGGCGATCGAATTCGAGCCTCTCGTCGCCGAAGCCGAGTCGACGGCAGAGCGGCTCCTCGTGGTTGCGAACGAAGAATCGGCGCCGGCGCGGCCCGTCTGACCTCGGATCCCCCCGAGACCTCGAAATCCGACTCGGAGAACGAGCGACCGACCGCTTTTCGAGTCGAGCCGACGGTCGCTCCGAAACGCCTCAAGTTTCGTCCTTCGAAAAGCGGATAGGGAAACGGTGCCGATTTCGTTCACTCGTGAGGCCGTCATGATCACGTTGACGCCAAGCGCCGTCGCCCGCGTTCAGGAGTGGATCCGAGCCGAGAAGGCGCGGGGGAAAGCACTCCGCATCTACGTCGAGCCCGGCAGCGCGACCGGTCACGAGATCGTCTATCAGCTCGACCGAACGCACGACGACGACCGTACCTTCGCGTGCGACGGGTTCCAGGTGATCGTCGACCCCTGGAGCTTCACGTACTTGCGTGGCGCGATCGTCGACGCCGACCGCACCGGCTTCCACTTGCGAGTCCCGGACACCCCTTGGGGCCCGCGAACGGGTGCCGCGTCGTAGCGGTCACGCCTCGTCTGCCCCGCTTCGAAGCGCACCCCTTCGCACCCGCTGTCCCGCGGCAAACCTTGATTCTGCACCGAAATAGTGCTAATCGTAGAGGCCTTTCCTAGTGATGCCGGCGAGGGACCCTTCCCATGTTGCGACTGACGAAGAAAACCGACTACGGTGTGATCGCCCTCGTCTATCTCTGCACCCATCGCGACCGCATCGTCAGCGCGAGAGAGGTCGCGGAACGATTCGGCATCCCCCTTCCAATCCTGTCGAACATCCTGAAGGCCCTGTCGCGCAACGGTCTCGTTCGATCCGTGCGCGGCACCAACGGCGGGTACCAGCTCGTGCAAGCGCCGGAGCGCATCCGCCTCACCCAGGTGATCGAGGCACTCGAAGGTCCGTTCCGGCTGGCCGACTGCATCTGTCGAGAGGCGCCCGCGGACTCGTGCGGTTGTCAAATCCTGTTGAGCTGCCCGATCAGTCGTCCGCTCGTTCAAGTCCACAAAAAGGTCGAGGACCTCTTGAACGGCGTCACGATCGCGTCGCTCGCCGCCGCGGTGCCCGCCGTCACAGAGTAGTCGGACCCCATGAAGCTTCCAATCTATCTCGACCACCACTCGACGACCCCGGTCGATTCGCGGGTCCTCGACGCGATGTTCCCTTACTTCCGCGACGAGTTCGGGAACGCCGCGAGCCGCACGCACGTCTTCGGCTGGAAGGCCGAAGCCGCGGTCGAAGCGGCGCGCGAGCGCGTCGCGGTCGCGATCCACGGCTCGCCGGTCGAAATCGTCTTCACGAGCGGAGCGACCGAGTCCAACAACCTCGCAATCAAGGGCGTCGTCGACGCGAACGCGGCCAAAGGCAACCATGTCGTCACGGCGGCGACCGAGCATCCCTCGGTCCTCGACGTCTGTCGCCGTCTCGAGCGCGAACGGAAGATCGAGCTGACTGTGCTGCCCGTGGATTCGATGGGTCGCATCGAGCTCGCCGCCGTCCGTGCTGCGATCGGCCCCCGGACCGTGCTCGTGACGCTCATGCTGGCGAACAACGAGATCGGTACGATTCATCCCATCGCCGAGGTGGGACGCATTACGAAGGCCGCCGGCGTCCTATTGCACTGCGATGCCACGCAAGCGGTGGGGAAGATCCCCGTCGACGTCCAGGCGATGGGCATCGATCTCCTGTCGCTGACGGCGCACAAGCTCTACGGACCGAAGGGCATCGGCGCCCTTTGGCTGCGCCGCAAGAACCCGCGTGTCCGAATCGCGCCGCAGATCGACGGCGGCGGGCACGAGCGCGGCTTGCGCTCCGGTACGCTGAACGTTCCCGGAATCGTCGGCTTCGGCCGCGCCGTCGAGATTGCGATCGAGGGAATGGACGAGGAGCGGAGACGGGTGCGCGGGCTGCGAGATCGCTTGCATCGCGCGCTCGCATCGGCGATCGAAGGAATGACGCTGAACGGCTCTCCCGACGATGGGCTCGACGGCAACCTGAACGTCAGCGTCGCGGGCGTGCAGGCCGAGTCATTGGTCATTCGACTCAAGGACGTCGCTGTGTCGACGGGTTCGGCGTGTGCGTCGGCGAGCGGAGGACCGTCGCACGTGCTTCGCGCCATCGGCGTCGCGGACGACCTCGTTCACGCGTCGATCCGGTTCGGGATCGGCCGATTCAACACCGAGGAGGAAATCGACTACGCCGCCAAGCGCGTGGTCGAGGAAGTGCAACTGCTTCGCGAAACGGCACCGTGTAGCGATGAGGCGGATGCACGATCGTCCAGGAGGTCCTGACGACATGTCCGACAACGACAAGCTGAACGATCACACCACCAATCCGCGCAATCTCGGCGCATTTCCGAGAGAAGAACCGCGGGTCGGTACCGGAATCGTCGGCGCGCCCGAGTGCGGCGACGTGATGAAGCTCCAGCTCAAGGTCGATGAGAACGACGTGATCGTCGACGCCCGCTTCAAGACGTTTGGTTGCGGCAGCGCGATCGCGAGCTCGAGCCTGGCGACGGAATGGGTGAAGGGCAAGACCCTCGACCAGGCATTGGAAATCAAGAGTACGCAAATCCTGGAGGAGCTGGCGCTGCCACCCGTGAAGATCCACTGCTCGGTCCTCGCCGAAGACGCGATCAAGGCCGCCGTCCTGGACTACCGGAAGAAGCTCGCGGCCGGCGATGCAAGTGCGGAGGTCGACGTCCGGCGCTAGCGCCGACGCCGCATCCAACATGGCAACGCTCACGATGTCCGAAAAGGCGGCGAACGAGGTGAAACGTCTCGTCGCGGTCAATCGACTCCCTGAATCGACGGGCTTGCGCGTCGCCGTGAAGGGGGGCGGGTGCTCGGGATTCACCTACAGCGTTGGTCTCGACCATCGGCTTTCCGCGATCGACCAGATCATCGAACTCCACGGAGCGCGTCTGATCGTCGATCGGA
This sequence comes from Planctomycetota bacterium, assembly GCA_016178505.1. GTDB lineage: Bacteria > Planctomycetota > JACOTG01 > JACOTG01 > JACOTG01 > JACOTG01. The sequence continues at coordinate 36,187 of JACOTG010000313.1, read as the reverse complement.
AGAGCCTGCTCTACCTCGTCAACACCGAGGTCGACTACCAGGACGGGCTCATGGGCAAGGGGTTCGTCTTCAGGAACCCGAACGCGGCGAAGTCCTGCGGGTGCGGCACGTCGTTCGGCGTCTCCTAGTTCCCAGGTGACTGCCGAAGTGCGTTGCCCGGCCTGCGGCGCCAGCCTCGACAACCCGGTCTTTTGCTCGAGCTGTCGCGTGCTACTCGACGAGACGCCGGGCATCGATCATTTCCGCCGGCTTGGGCTCGCGCCCCGCTTCGCACTCGACGTCGAAGATCTCGAGGCTCGATTGATCGCGCACTCTCGGGTGTTGCACCCGGATCGGTTCATCGGACGGTCCGAGGCCGAACGCGCGAAGAGCTTGCGGTCGAGCGCCGCGCTCAATGACGCGGTGGTGACCCTACGCGACCCGTGGAAGCGCGCGGACTACCTCCTCGTGCTCCTCGGTGGGCCGACGGGGGCAGCGGAACGCCGCACTCCTCCTGCGTTCGTCTCCGAAATGCTCGAAGCGCGCGAGGCCGTCGAAGAGGCGAAGGCGTCCGGTGATCGCGCGAAACTCGGCGAGCTCCGGGCGTCGTTTGCAGCGCGGCAGGCGTCGCTGCTGGCGACGATCGCCGGGCAGTTCGCGCGGCTCGAGTCCACGCCGCGCGAGGATCGCGCCGCGTTCGATGCGCTCGCGCGCGAGATTCGCACGACGCTGAACGCAACAACCTATCTCGCGACCCTTCTCCGGGAGTCGACCGAAAGCTAGGCTGTGCGGCCGAGTCGTGGTCCGAGAGACGCGAAAACGAAATCGAAAGGGGACCGCCGATGGCGGACACGGTTGTCGGAATCGACCTCGGGACGACGCTGAGCCTCTGCGCTTGGGTCGGACCGCGCGGTCCCGAGGTCGTTCGCGACGAAGCGGGCCGCCGCTTCGTCCCGTCGGTGCTCTCGTTCACCGCGGACGGCGAGGTGCTGATCGGCGACGAGGCGCGCCGGCGCGCGATCGCAGAGCCCGAGAACACGATCTTCTCGATCAAGCGATTGATGGGGAAGGGTCTCGCCGACCTGGAGCACGAGCTTCGGTTCGTGCCCTATCACGTCGAGGAGACCGATCGAAAGCTCGTTCGAGTCCGCGTCCGTGACCGGGCATACACGCCGCAGGAGCTGTCGGCGATGATCCTCCGCGAGGTCCGCGATCGCGCCGAAGCGCGGCTCGGAGTCGAAGTCACGCGCGCTGTCATCACGGTCCCCGCATACTTCGACGACGCGCAGCGGCAGGCGACGCGCGATGCGGGGCGTCTCGCGGGGCTCGACGTCCTTCGCATCATCAACGAGCCCACGGCGGCGGCGATCGCATACGGTCTCGACCGCCAGCACGACGGGCTGGTCGTCGTCTACGACTTCGGCGGGGGCACGCTCGACGTGTCGATCCTCAAGCTTCGGGACGGAGTCTTCCAGGTGCTGTCGACCTCCGGCGACACGTACCTCGGCGGGGACGACATCGATCGCTCGATCATGGATGTTGCCGCCCGCGAGATCGCGACGCGCCACGGCGTCGACGTCAGGCGCGATCCGTCGTTGCTCCAGGCGCTGCGCGATGCCGCGGAAGCAACGAAGATCGAGCTGTCCGACGCGAGCAGCGCCGAGCTTGGCCTACGGTCGTCGGACGGGTCGCTCGACTATCGACGCCCAATCACGCGCGAGGAGCTGGAGACGCTGCTCGTGCCGCTCGTCGAACGGAGTCTTCGCGCGTGTCGCCAAGCGCTCACGGACGCGAAGCTCGAAACCACGCAAGTGAACGACGTCGTCCTCGTCGGCGGCACGACGCGCATCCCGTATGTTCGTCGCCGAGTGAAGGAGTTCTTCGGCCGCGACCCGCACGTCGACCTCGATCCGGAGGAGGTCGTGGCGCTCGGCGCAGCGGTTCAGGCGCACGCGCTTTCCGGCGACGCGTCCGGGTCCGCGATGCAGGAGATCCTGCTGCTCGACGTGACGCCGCTGTCGCTCGGGATCGACACGATGGGGGGCGCGTTCAGCAAACTGATCATGAGGAATTCGACGATACCCGCGCGCGCGACCGATGAGTTCACCACGTGGGTCGACGGACAGACGAACGTCGACATCCACATTCTCCAGGGAGAACGCGAGCTGTCGAAGGACAACCGGTCGCTCGGGCGCTTCACGCTCCGCGGCATTCCGCCGATGCCGGCCGGCATCCCGCGAATCGAGGTGACGTTTCTGATCGATCAGAACGGGATTCTCAAAGTGCAGGCGCTCGAGAAACGGTCCGGGCGCGAAGCATCGGTCGAGGTCGTGCCGAGCCACGGGCTCACGAACGAGGAAGTCGAGCGCATGCTCCTCGAGTCGGTCGAGAAAGCCGAGGAAGACATGACGGCGCGACGGATGATCGACCTTCGCACGGACGGCGAGGTCGTCATCCGCGCGACGGAGAAGTCTCTCGCGAACGTGCGTGCCCGATTGTCTCCCGCGCAGCAAGCCGAAGTCCGAGATAGCATCGTCGCCCTTCGCGGGGCGCTCGCCGGTTCCGATCCAAGCGCGGCGCAGGCGGCGCTCGATCGATTGAATCTCCTCACGATGCCCATCGCGGAGATGCAGATGAACGCGGTCGCCGAGCACGTGCTCCGCGGCAAGAAGCTCTCCGAAATCGGTCGCGGCGGCGAGGAGAAGTGACCGACGTCGTCGCCGTCGACGTGGGCACGAGCTCCGTCCGGGCCGTGCGCTACGACGCCGGCGGGCGCGTCACGGAAGAGGCACGCCGGCCGCTTCGCATCCTCGTGCCGCGCTCCGATCGGTGCGAGCACGATCCCGCGGCCCTCGGTGCGGCGTTCGACGACGTGTTGCGCGAAGTCTGCGCGTCGTCGCCTCCCGACGGCGTCTGCATCGGGACGTACTTGCACGGATTGCTGCCCATCGATTCGAGCGGACTGGATCTTGGGCCGATCCAATTGTGGTGCGACGACCGCGCGGCCGCCGAAGCCGCAAACCTGCGACGTCGCGACGCCGCTTCGCTCCTGCATGAGCGAACGGGCTGCCCGCCGCACGGGAGCTATCCGCGAGAGCGTCTGGCTTGGATGGCCGCGCACGATCGACGTCGATTCGATGCCGCCGATCGCTTCGTTTCTCCCAAAGCGTGGCTCATCGGACGGCTCTCGGGCCGCGTCGTCGAAGACGAGGCGACCGCGTCCGGAAGCGGTCTTTTCGATCTGGAAAAGCGATGCTGGTCGCGAGAGGCGCTTTCCGCCGCGAGCATCGATGGAGGTCGACTCGCCGATGTCGTGCCGACCGATGCCATCGTCGGAACCGTCGTCGACGACGCGGCCCGGCGCACCGGACTGCCCGCAGGCACGCCGATCGTGGCAGGTGCCGGCGACGGAATGTTGGCGGCGGTGGGAAGCGGCGCGGACATGCCGGGAACGCTTTCGATTACGATCGGCACGAGCGCTGCGCTCCGCGTCGTGCCCGATGCGCCGCCCCGCCCGGCGATTCCCGCGCTCTGGTGCTACGTGCTCGATCGGTCGCGCTTCGTTCTCGGCGCGGCGTCGAACAACGGCGCTGCCGTACTCGAATGGGCCCGCCGGCGATGGGCGCCCGAGTTCGAGTCCGTCGACGCTCTCGAAGCGGCGATCCGATCGCGTGTCGAGACGCCGGAGCGAGCGGATCTTCTAGTGCTGCCGTTCGTACGCGGAGAGCGCGCTCCGTTCTACGAGCCCGGGTATGGCCTCGCGATCTCTGGTGCCGTGACGGCGATCGACAAACTCGACTTGATCGCGGCGACCTGGCGCGGCGTGGCGACGCATCTCGCGCTCCTGTTCGAAGAGATCGAGCGCGCCGCGGGCGCGTCGTCCCCGACTGCGGAATCGGTGAAGGTCATCGCGAGCGGCGGCGGTTTTCGCTCGCCGCTCCTCGCGCAAACGATCGCGGACGCGATCGGCCGGGAGCTGCTCGTTCCCGAAGACCTCGAAGCGTCGGCGCGCGGCGCTTGGATTCTCGGACGACGAGCGCTCGGCGACGGCGACGATCCAGCGTGGCGTTCGCCGATTCGTTTGCGCGTCACGCCGCATGCGGCGCGTCACGAACGGTTTCAGCGGGACCTCGAGCGGCACCGCAGGGCGCTCGACCTCATGAGACCGATCTGGCGACGTCTCGCGCAAGGGACCGTTTGAAGGGGGGAGCTTCGACAGTATAGTTCCCTCCTCCCGATCGAACCCCGGAGGCGCACGGTGGCACGAGAACGCGAAACGCTGGAAGTCGACGTCCTCTTCGTCGGTGCGGGACCTGGTTCCCTCGCCGGTGCGATCCACTTCCAAGACCTAGTGGCAAAGCGAAAACCCGGCACGGAGCATTCCGTCGTCGTCATCGAGAAGGCGCCGGCGATCGGCGGCCAATCGCTTTCCGGTGCCATTCTGGACCCGAGCGCACTTCGCGAGCTGATTCCCGATTTCCTCGAGCAGGGCTGTCCCGTCGAGGGCCCAGTGACGGAGGAGGGGATCTTCTTCCTCACGCGGAAGCGGGCGATTCGATTTCCTCTGACGCCGCCGCCGCTCCGCAATCACGGAAACTTCGTTTGCTCGATCAACAAGCTCGTGCGCTGGATGGGAGAGATCGCGGAGAATAAGGGCGTGCAGCTGTTCCCGGGGTTCCCCGGCGCCGAGTTGATGTTCGAAGGCGATCGCGTCGTCGGCGTGAGAACCCGCGACCAAGGCGTCGACAAGAACGGACAACACAAGCCGACCTTCGAGCCCGGTGTCGACATTCGCGCCAAGGTCACGATCCTCGGCGAGGGGCCACGCGGGAGCCTGACAAAGGTCCTCGTGGATCGATTGAAGCTCGACGCCGGCAAGAATCCGCAGGCGTACGGCATCGGACTCAAGGAATTGTGGGAGGTGCCCGAGGGCCGGTTCCCGTGCGGCAAGATCGTGCACACGGTCGGCTTTCCGCTTCCGTCGAGCATCTACGGCGGAAGCTTCGTCTATGGCATGCAGAAAAACCTCGTCGCGGTTGGACTCGTCGTCGGGCTCGATTACAAGGACCCGACGTTCGATCCCCATCGCGCGTTCCAGCTCTTCAAGACGCATCCGCTCGTCAGCTCCATCCTGGACCGCGGAAAGCTCGTGGGCTATGGCGCGAAGACGGTACCCGAGGGCGGGTACTTCTCCGTCCCGAGGCCCTATGCGGACGGCGTCATGCTGATCGGCGACTCCGCGGGGCTCCTGAACGCCCAGAAGCTCAAGGGCATTCACATGGCGATGCGCTCCGGGATGATTGCCGCCGAGGTCGCGTTCGACGCCGTCGATTCGGGCGACGTGACGGCGGCGGCGCTGTCGCGCTATTGGCAGCGGCTCGACGCGGGCGCCGTCGGTCGCGAACTGTGGCAGTGCCGCAATTTCCGCCAGGCATTCCATGGAAACTTTTGGGCCGGGTTCGTGAACGCGGGGCTCCAGTACCTCACCGGAGGCCGGGGTCTCGTCGCTCGCCTCCGGTCGAGAGCCGACCACGAAGCGTATCGAAAGCTCTCCGATGTCTCGCGAAACGGATCGCTGCCGCCGTTCGAGCCGGACAAAGTGCTCACGTTCGACAAGGTCACGGACGTCTACTTCGCGGGCACCGAGCACGAGATCGATCAGCCGTGTCATCTCCAAGTCGCGGATCTCGACGTCTGTCAGAATCGCTGTGCGGTCGAGTACGGAAACCCGTGCGAGCGCTTCTGTCCGGCGCACGTCTACGAAATGATCCCCGATGAAGGCGCGACGCGGCCGGGCGCGAAGAGGCTCGTCATCCACGCGGAGAACTGCGTCCACTGCAAGACGTGCGACATCGCCGACCCTTACGCGATCATCACGTGGGTTCCGCCGGAAGGCGGGAGCGGGCCGAGCTACGCAAACATGTGAGGGTCCGTCGGGCTACGGATCTCGTCGGGCGGCGTCGGGATCTCGTCGCGTCGTGTCGGGAACGTGCGGCGACGCCGGCGGTGCGTCGAGTGCGCTTCTCGTGCTCGTCGACGTCGAAGTGCCCGAGTCCGTCACCGTGCGCGGGAGCGGTTGACGGCCGGTGAAGCCCGCGTCGAGCTCGTGCCAGAAGCCGACGGTGTCCTCGCCGAGCATCCAACACAGCCACACGTCGCGGCCCTCGATCTTTCCCGGAAAATCGAGCAGCCCTTTTTCTTCGTCCTTGAGGATGCAGCCGATCGACTTCAGCTCGGCGCGAAATCCCTGCAGCTGACCCACCTGCTCTTGCACGCGAATCTCGAGCGCTTCGCGATCCGCCTTCGACATGGCGGCTCGCTCCGGCAGTCTCGACGAGCGCTGGTGATACTCGGCGTGAAGGCGCTGGATCTCGCGGTGCGCCGAAACGACGTCCGCGACGATCCGGCGGACGAGGGGGAGTGTCTTGTTTGCCTCTTCGGGGGTGAATACGCGTCGCGCCATCGATGACCCTCGATCCGGTGCTCGATCCTCGACTCGCGATCGGCGACCGCAACCGGGACGGCCCGATCGCTCACGCGTGTCGCCGAGGATTCTACTTGGGCGTGGAGAAAAAACCAATCGTAGAGGATGAGAGCGGCGTACGCGCTCTTTGTTTCTCGCCGGGGCAACGTGGGTTGCGAAAGCGTGCGGGATTGACGCAGCGTCGACGTCGCCCCTACACTCGCCGCGCTTCGGCCGCCGCCCCGACAGACGCGTGCGTTCGGCAGGGACGCGTGAGGCCGGTTTCGATGATCACCGAATCGTTCCGGGTGCCGGACGGCTCCCGGCCGCCTGGCTGAGCATGCAAGCATCGGTTACGACGAGTCGTCGAGGACCTCGAAACCGTCCACCCGGCGGTGTCGAGACGAGTCGCTGGCCGCTGATCCTCGCGGCGATCGGCATCGTCGCCGCGGTGTTTCTGGCGTATCTCCCGGCGATGCGGGCCGGCTTCATCTGGGACGACGACGACTACATCCTGCTCAACCGGACGTTGCGGGAGCCCGGCGGGCTCGGTGAGATCTGGAGCCCTTCCTCGCCGCTGAATCCGCAATACTACCCCATGGTCTTCACCACCTTCCGACTCGAGAACTCACTTTGGGGGCTCGATCCCACCGGATATCACGCGGTGAACGTCGTCCTGCACGCCCTCAACGCGCTCCTGCTGCTCTTGGTTCTTCGACGCATCGGTGTGGCGGGCGCGTGGCTCGTCGCGGCGATTTTCGCGGTTCACCCCGTGATGGTCGAATCGGTCGCGTGGATCACCGAGCGGAAGAACGTGCTGTCGTTGTTCTTTTCCCTTCTGGCGACTCTCGCGTGGTTGCGCTTCGACGATCGCGGCGGAAAGCGCTGGATCGCCGTCGCGTTCATTTGTTTCGTCCTCGCGCTCGCGAGCAAGACGGTCGCGGCGGTCCTCCCGATCGCGCTTTGTCTCATCTCCTATTGGCGCGAGAAGCGGCTCGACGCTCTGCGGTGGGCGACACTGACCGCGATGCTCGGCGTCGGCATCAGGGCAGCGATGATCACGAAGTCCCACGAAGCGGCGCACGTGCTCACCGGCGGAACCGAGCTCGATTGGCTCAGCTTTGGTGACCGGCTTCAGTTCGCCGGGCGCGCATTCTGGTTCTATCCGTGGAAGCTGGCGTGGCCCGCTTCGCTCGCGTTCATCTATTCGCGCTGGAATCCGGCGACGTGGCAGTGGGTGTTTCCGATCGCAGCCATCGGGCTCGGAATCGCGCTCGTGTACTTGCACGTGCGCGGACGGGTCGGACGCGGTCCGGTGGTTGCCGTCGCGTACTACGCCGTGACGATCTTCCCGGCTCTTGGGTTCGTGAACGTGGCACCGCTTCGTTTCTCGTGGGTCGCCGACCACTTCCAGTACCAAGCATCGATCGGGTGGATCGCGCTCGCCGTCGGAGGCGCGGCGTGGTTGTTCGCGCGGCTCGGGGCCTCGAAGGTGTCCACGGTCGTAGCAGGGGCGGTCGGCATTGGGATCGTGGCGATCCTGGCGCTCAGGAGTCACGATCAGGCCGGCGTCTATCGCGACCTCGGAACTCTGTGGGCGGATACCGTCGAGAAAACGCCCGGGAGCGCCATGGCGCAGATCAACTACGGCCAATGGCTGTTTGATCATCAGGATTTCGACGGCGCCGAGCGCTGCTTCCAGACGGTGATTCGCGTCAGTCCGCCGCCGAGCGAGGCAGCCGTGCAAGGTTTCACGAACCTCGCTGCGATTCGGGCGCGCCGCGGGCCGTACGACGAGGCGATCTCGTTTGCACAACGCGCTCTCGACCTCCACCCGGGGTTTCCGCCGGCGGTCATCGGTCTTTCTCAAGCGCTGGTGAAGGTGGGCCGAGCTGCCGAAGCTGAGGCGGCTCTTCGCGCGCTCCTCGCGGACGCGCCCGACCCCGCGCTGGGCCGCGCCGCGTGGGACATTCGTCGTCGAACGGACGACGCCGACGTGTACCTCACGCTCGGAAACGCGCAGGACGCGCAAGGTCACGTTTCCGAGGCAGCGGAAAGTTTTCGCCGCGCGGTCGCGATCAATCCGAACAAGGCAGAGCCCTACCTGAACCTCGGCAACGAGTGCTTGAAGCTCGATCGGTTCGATGAGGCCGTCAGCTCCTATCGTCGTGCGATCGAACTCAAGCCTCAATACGCGAAGGCTCATTTCAACCTGACGAAGGCCCTCGCCGGTGCGAAGCGATACGACGACGCCATTGCTGCTGCGAGGCGCTCGGTGCAAAGCGTTTCCGATGATCCGTCCTTCCCGCTCGAGTTGGCGTGGCTCCTCCTCACGTCTCCCGATGCGAGCGATCGCAATGCGACCGAAGCGGCGACGTGGTTGGAGCGCGTTCGCGCGTCGACGCAGACGCAGAACCCGCGCGCGATGGAAGTGCTCGCTGCCGCACAAGCCGAGGCCGGTCGGTTCGCGCAGGCGGCGCAGTCGATTCGACGCGCAATCGAACTCGTGCAGCCGCAAGGCAACTCGGTCTGGCTGGACCATCTGCGCCAGGAGAATGCGGCGTACGAACGCAATCAGCCCTGGCGCGAGCCGAGCGAGTGAGGCGGTCCGAATGATCGCGCGAGTGCGCCCCGGAGCGTTGCTGCGGCGAGATCCAGGCGTCGACCCGCGATGAACCGAAGACTCCTTCGCGCGATGGCCGCGGGATACACGGCGGCAAAGCACGCGCGGTCGATCGGGCTTCCGAGTTTGCGCACGAGGAGCTTTGCGTTTCTCGCCCGCAGGTAGGCGGCGCGCGGCGAGACGCTGCCGCCGGTCGAGCCGAACCCGCGATGCACGACGCGGGCTCGTGGCACGGTGACCACAGGAAAGCCGGAGCGACGGGCGCGAAGGCACAAGTCGATCTCCTCGAAGTATGCGAAGTACCGTTCGTCGAAAAGCCCGATCGAATCAACGACGGACCGAGTGACGAGCATGCCGCACCCGAGCACGGCGTCGACCTCGATCGGGTCGTCGGAGGGCGCCAACAGGGCGCGCCGACGAAGCCAGCGCAAGCGAACGCGCTCGCCGTCCGACTCGATCGCGCCACTCGGCGCCAGAATTCGAGCGCCGAAGATCCCCCCGAACCGAGATACCGCGGCCTGCTCGACGAGCCGGTCGATCGTGTCCGATTCGACCTGGGCGTCGTTGTTCAGGAACAGAAGATGATCGGCGCCGTCCGAGAGCGCGCGGTCGGCGAGGTGGTTGGCACCGCCTGCAAACCCGAGATTGGTGGACGACCTCACGCGCTCGAGACGCTTCGGCGCGGTGTCGATGGCGCCGAGCGGGCGTCGCGATCCATTGTCGAGGAGATACGTCGTCGAGTTCGGATATCGCGACGCGGCGAGCGCGCGCAGGCAGTTACGAGTCTCGTCCTCTGCGTCCAGATGGAGAACGATGACGGCGACACGGGGGCGCGCCGACGTCCCCTCAGGCGAGCATGCCGTCGGCACCCTGAACCTCCGCGCTCACGTCCGCGTAGATCTCGCCGAGACGAGCGGCGTCTTCCTCGATCGTCACCGGCGCGCGAATTCCGGCGCGCAACCGTGCGAGGAGATCGCGATCGTCGATGCATCGCCGGAGCGTTCGCGCGAGGTCCTCGACATCGCCGCTCCGGAAGTGCAGCCCGTCGATTCCGTCGCGAACGACTTCCGATTGCCCGCCGATCGACGACGTGATGACCGGCCTTCCGTGGGCAAACGCTTCTTGCACCACCAGCGGGAAGCCTTCCGCCCCGATCGAGGGAAGGACCAACACGTCGATTTCGCGAAGCAGCAGAGGGACGTCGGCGGGTTCGTAGCGTCCGCCGAGCGACGCGCCTGCGGGCCATTCGCGCCGAAGCGTCTCGACATAGGGTTCGTCCGGAGCCCCACGCACGACGAGTCGCGCACTCCCGTTCGGCAGCGTCGCGAACGCGCGAACGAGGAGATGGACGCCTTTGCGCTCGCGCACGTTTCCGATGTACCCGAACACGATCGACGACGTCGCGCCGCCCGTCGGACGGGACTCTCCGCCGGCGGCCGGGATCGAAATGCCGAGCGGCCGGACGACGATCCGCGTCGGATCGATCGCAAGCGACGCATGACCGTCGGCCAGGAATCGACTCGGCGCCACGACGCGGTGTGCACACCTCATCGCCTCGGAGACCGCGCGGTGCCGGGCAGCGACGAACGCCGGGTCCGACGGGCCGCGGCGCGCGAGAACGCGAAGGAGCGGGGCTCGCGCCGCGCGAACGGCGCAAAGCACGAGCCGGCCCGTCCTGCTCGGTGCCGCGGCGAGAATCTTCTGATACAAGGCCGCCCGCGCGACGGGAACGTACCGCACTCCCGAAAGGCATCGGCGACACGCCGCCGGCTCGGGACCGGGACACGGGACGTCGCCTTTTCGAACCATCGTGCCCGTCGGGCAAACGGCCTGGAGGTCGTGGACCGTGAACACGACGCCGCATCTAGCCGACCGCGCGATCCGTGGCAACGACGCCGCGAGCCCGACGATGGCGTGGAAGTGCACGACGTCCGGCCGAATCCGTGCGAGCCAGTCCCGGAACGGTGCTTCGAGCGCGCCATCTTCCTCGGGAACGCCGAGCGCCGAGTCGTATCGCCCGAGGCCCGGCTTCGCGACGCAGCGCGCGCGAACGCCGCCGATGCCGCAGTCGCGCGCGCGATACGGAGGAGCGAGCGGATCGACGTCCGCGACGAAGAGCGCGACCCGACGTCGCCGAGATTGCGCCGCCGCCATGGCGAGCGGGTAGAGCACCGAGCCGCCGTGCGGCTGCGGGCGATAGCCCGCGAGCACGTGGAGAACCGACGGCGGGTTCGGCGTCACGCGCGGCCCGAGTCCATGAAGCTCACGAGCCGCGCCGAGCCACGCTCTCCCAGGAACGAAACGAGCAAGAAGAGATAGCTAGCGAGCTGAAGCGGGCACGTGCGAATCGACGAGCCGAGGAATGCCCGCGAACGCCTCGCCTTGCAGCGGCGGATGCACTCGCGCCCGAGGTTCTTCAACACGCGCGCCATGCCGGCGCGCACGATCTTGTGCTCGGCGCTCGACAGATCGGCCCGAGACGCCGCGAATCGTTTGAGGATCGCGCGACGCTTGAGATTGTCGTGGAGCACGTCTTTGGAGAGGTTCGATCCATGCCGGTGGTAGACGGCGAGCGGCTCGCGGATGCAGCCGATCTCTCCGCGTAGCGAGATGCGCAGCCAGAGATCGTAATCTTCGAAGGCGCGCAGGCGACGCGCTTCGTCGAAGCCGCCCGCGAGGCGAAGCGCCGAGCGTCGCACGAGCACGGTCGACGTCGGAATGAAATTGCCTAGCACCAGCGGTCCGAACACGCGCGCTTCGCGAAGGGGATACGCCTCGAGCAGCGTCGTTGCGCGCCGCGACTCGTTCTCCTCCACCCACGCGTCCGAGTAGGTGAGACAAAGCCCCGGGCGCGATTCGATCTGCGCGACCTGCGTCTCGAGCTTGCCGGGCAGCCACTCGTCGTCGGAATCGAGAAACGCGACGTATCGGCCGCGTGCGACGTCGATGCCCCGGTTGCGCGCCGCCGCCGGAAGCCCGGTGTGCTCCGACGGGACGACGAGAAGGCGCGGATCGGTCGACGCCACTTCTTTCAGCGCGCCGAACGTACCGTCGGTGGATCCATCGTCGACGACGATCACCTCGATGTTGCGATACGTCTGAGCGAGCGCGGATCGGACGGCTCGAAGGACGAGCTGCTCGCGGTTCCACGTGGGGATGACGACGCTCACGCGCGGGATGCGGCGGGGGACGCTCACGTTGCGGGGCCTTTCCCGGAACCCGACGTTCCGAACGGGTGAGTGAGGGCTTGCCAGGCGTAGCCGGCGACGAAGCACCATTGCGCTTGCCGCGCCATTCCGACGTTCGCTTCGAGGACCGAGCGGATCGGCAGCGTGGCGAGCGTGAGATAGCGGTTCCAGGAATGCCGGCGCGGAAGGAGTTGCCGCTCGAACCGGGCGTGCGAGTAGCCGTGCCAGAACGCGCGGCGCCGGACGTACGCGCGCGTGACGCGAGCGGGCGGCGCGAAATGTCGAACGAGCGCGCGCGGCTCGAACAGGACGACGCCGCCGGCTTGCTCGATGCGAAGGATCAGCTCGCTTTCCTCGCCGGCGAGAAGGCGCGAGCCGACGCGACCGAGGTCTTCGCGAAATCCACCGAGTCGCCGGGCGGTCTCGGCGCGAAGAGAGAGGTTCGTCCCGAGCGGCACGCGCGGATAGGCGAGCCGCGTGCGCTGTGCGGCGAGATCGAGCTGATTGAACGTGTCGTCCAGCTCCGGCCGCCACCACGACGGCTTCGCCGCCGGCCACTCGACCTCGATGCGGCCGCCCACGGCATCCGCGTTGCCTTCTTCCGCATAGGTCGCCGCGAGCGCTCGAAGCCACCCCGGATCGGCAATGGCGTCGTCGTCGAGGTACGCAATCACCGGCGCGCGCGCTTCGGCGAGGGCTCGATTGCGGGCGCGCGAGAGGCCGGGGCGAGTCTCTCGAACGAACCTCGCCGCACGCGACGCGGAGGATGCGCGGGTGATTGCGACCTCGGTGTCCGAGACGACGAGCACTTCGTAGTCGGCCGCTGGGAAATCCTGATCGAGCAGGCTCTCCACGGCGAGGCGAGCCATCTCGGGGCGTGCGTGCGTGCACACGACGGCGCTCATCGCGAGTGTCATTTCCGTGACCGTGCTCGGTGCCGGCCGGCGTGACGGCGAGCGCGAACAATCTCCGAGTCAGATGCGCCCGTGTGGACTTCCGCGTTCGACTGCGCGCTCCAAGGCGTCGATGCACGCGCCAAACCACCGAAGTCCTCTGCCCGAAGGGATTCGCTCGCCGATGCGCCGGGCGAGGTCGATATCGGCAGAATCCACGCCGCGAATGAAGATCATCGTCGTCACGTAGAGAACGGCGCCGAGGGCGATCGCGAGCGCCAACGTCGCGGCATTGCGGATCGCCGGCGCGAGGAGGACGAGGGGCGCCGCCATCGCGCCCGCGGCGAGCACGATCCGCGCGAGCGATGCCAGAGGCAGCGAAACGCCGCGCGCCTGCGTGCGTTTCACCCAAAGAATCCCCGCGCCGACCGCGATGACCTGCGAGGTCGTGTTCGCCATCGCGGCGCCGATCGCGCCGCCGCTTGGAATGAGAAGGAGGTCGAGGCCGACGTTCAACACCGCGGTCGCCCCGCTCATTGCGAGAATGGCGCTGTGTCGTCCCGATCCATAGAGAAGCGACGAGCCCGCGCTCCCGATGGCGCCGGCCGCGGCGCCGAACAGCACGATCGCGAGGGGCGTTGCGGCCTGCGCGTAAGGCTGCCCGAAGAGCACGAGAACGATCGGTGACGCGAGCGCGGCACCCCCCGCAGCGAGCGGAACGGCGATCATCGCCAGCGCGCGAAGCGACGCTGCGTAAAGCCGTCCTCGGCGCTCGACCTCGTCACTGCGCCCCGCGGTCTCCGCGAACATCGGAAGGAGCACCGCAGCAAACGCGCCGGGAACGAGCGCCATCGCCGCCGACGAGAAACCGAAAGCGACGGAGTAGTGCGCGAGCTCGGCGTGGGAGCCGAACCGTCCGAGGAAGAACAGCTCCGATCGTTGCCAGACGATGGCGTCGAGCATCGCGATTCCGACGACGATCGAGGCGAATCGGCGAACGTCCCGCCCGAGAGCCGTTGCCACCGGTTCGCGAAACGCGCTTTCCGGCTGCGGATCGCGCGCGGCGAAGAGAATGCAGACGCCGATCACTTGCGACGCAGCGAAGCCCGCGAGGGCTCCGGACGCACCGAGACCGCTCGCGGCGCCGAGCACGACGAGGGCGAGCTGGATGGGAGCGAGCCACGTCGTCGCGCGCGTCAGAGCGGGGTATCGATCGAGACCGGCCAAAGCCGCGCGCAAGAGGAGGACGAGCGAAATTGCCGGAACGGCGGCGGCCGCGACGCGCGCGGGGGCGACGATGTCCGGATCACGAAACCAGCTGGCAGCGAGCGGGGCCAGGAACACGGCCGCGACCGTCACTCCGGTGGACGCGAGCGCGACGATTCGAATCGCCCGGCGAACGATCGCCGTAGACCTTGCCGAGTCGCCCTTGCTTCGCGCTTCCGCGAGGGATTGCGTCACGGTGAGCGGCAAACCCATCGCGCCCAAGATCGAGGCCACCGAGATCAACCAAAGGAGGAGTCCCAGTCGCCCGTACGCCTCTGGTCCGAGCAGGCGCGCCGTGGCGATCGATCCCGCGGCTTGCGCGAGAGCAGCCACGCATCCGGCGCCGAAGGTGAGGGCGGCGTTTCGTGCGAGACGCACGCCGAGCCGCTGTGGCCGGCCCGCGTTCTCGCTCGTCAATTGAGGCTCGGCGCGTCCGGAAGGAACCATGCTCGGCGAGGCGCCAGCAGTGCGGCGCGCATTCGGCTGCGAAGCCAAGTCACCGTGACGAGGTATCCCCCGAGTGCGACGGCGTAGCCGAACAGAAGGATGCCGAAGACGCCGAGGATCTGCGGGAACGCAAAGCACTCTGTCACGGCGTGGCCGTACGCGAGGATGCCTCCTTCGAGCAGCACGAGGAAGATCGAAACGGCCGCGACGGCGGCGAACACCTGCGGTCGCTCGAACGTCTTTCCGACGAGGACGAGCGCGGATGCGAGGAAGATGCCGATGCAAGCTCCTCCGACGCCGAACGTCGCTGCCCACGTCACGCCGAGACGCAGCGCGAGCGACAATCGATCGACGTTGTATTCCGCCGATGGCGCGCCGGAACCGTGGATGGCACCGAGAACGAAGCCGAGGACGAGAGCAGCCGCCGGGAAGATCACGATCGGATCGAGCGGCGAGCTTCGCCCGAGGCGGCCTCGGATGCGGCCTCTTTTTCGTATCGCGTTCGTTTTCATGAGTGCTCCGGCCGGAGGGACGGCTCGGCGGTTGGCTTGCGACCCGTCGCGGTCGCAGCGAAGCCGAGCTCGGACAGGACGTCGATCGACGACTCGATGCGATCGAGGACGTGCATCAGGTCGACGACGTGGCGTCGAGAGATCCAATCCTGCAAGCGTGGTAGTACGACCCAATCGTCGAGGATGGCGCGGCGCAAGTTGCCGGCCGAGACTCGAACGTCGTCGAGGCCCGCGCCGGCGAACAGACGTTCCAAGTCTCGCGGCGAATACGATCTCTCTCGACCCCAATCGTCGAAGTGGAAATCGTTGCGCCGGCGTTGCCGCCCGCGCACGTACCACGTGTGCAGCGTGCGTCGCTGCGGGACGAGGAGAGCGACTCGGCCGGCGGGTCGCGTCACGCGAGCCATCTCGCGCACGCACGCCGACGGATCGTCGAAGTGCTCGATGACGCCGTCGTTCCAGACGACGTCGAACGTCGCGTCGGCGAACGGCATCTTGAACAGATCGGCGAGCACCGGGTGCACGCGCGACGCGACCCCGAGAGCGCGCGCGTGCTCGATTCCTTCGTCGAGTGCTCGACGATCGGTGTCGAGCAACCAGACTTCGGCGCCGAGGAGCGCGAGGAGCGAGCCGACGAGGCCGTGTCCGGATCCGGGTTCGAGAACCCGGGTCGCCGCGGTGTCGGACTCGAACTCGACGAGATCGAGGACTTGCCGAGCCTCGGCGATGAAGTAGTGCTTCCATGGATGTGAATCGACGAGCGGCGATACGTGACGAAGCCATCGGCGCAGCGACTCCCGTGCGCGGCCTTCGAGTCGAGGGAACAGGTCCTCGAACGGAACTCGCTCGACCGGGTCCGCGGTCTTGCGTTGCGTGCCTCGTTTCGCGAGGGCAGCGCGATACTCCTCGACCATTCGCTCGGCGATCGACGTCGCGCCGAACCGCCGTCGAGCGTCGTGCCGTGCCTGATCGCCGAGTCGCTTTCGCAGAGGTCGGTCCGAAAGCAACTTCGAGATCGCGCGGCCGAGGGCGCGGCTATCGCCCGGCGGGACGAGAACGCCGGTCTCGCCGTCGCGCACGACCTCGGGCGTTCCGCCGCCCCGAGAGCCGACGACCGGCTTGCCCGCCGCCATCGCCTCGAGTGTCGTGTAACCGAGCGCCTCGAATGGCGCCGGTGTCACGAAGAGGTCGGCCGAATCGTAGACGCCGCGCATCGCGGAGCGCGGTAGTTCGCCGAGGAATGCGACGCAGTCGGACTTGCCCGCCGCGCGCGCCTCGGTCTCGAGGTGAAGGCGGAGGCTCCCGTCGATGCGTGCCGACCGCGTGTCGCGCCCCGCGAGAACGAGCTTCACCTTCGGATGCTCCTGCCACACTTGCTTCATCGCGTCGAGGAGGAGGCGCACGCCCTTTCGCTCTTCGATACGCCCGGCGTAGAGCACCGAGGCCGGCGCGTCATCGGCGGAGGCAGGCGTCATGGCGTCGGACGTGAACGCGTCGGGTTCGAGCGGGCAGGGGAGAACGGCGATCGACTCCGCGCGAAGCCCGTAGTCGGCCGCGATGCGCCTACGAAGACCGTCGCTGTTGGCGACGAGCCGGTCCGCGCGGCGACACGCGATCGACTCGAGGAGACATCGCACGCGCTCGTCGACGCCGCGTCGCTCGCCGTTCTCCGCGAGCACCATCGCGAGATGGGCGTGGAGGCGGACGAGGAGCGGCGCCGGGGAGGCGACGCCGAGGAATAGCGCCGATGCACCCCACTCGGGTGCCTCGATCACGTCGAACGCGCGCTCGCGGTGGAGTCGTCGGACCGCCCGCGACGCGACCCATGCAAACCGGAGATCGCGGCACGTGCCCGGGAGGAAACGGCTCGCGAACGGGACGGGGAACTTTGGGAGCGCGAAGCGAAAAACGCGGACGCCGCGGTCATCTTCGAGGCGGGCGTGATCGCCGAGTGTCGCCGACACGACGTCGACGTCGTGGCCGAGTCGACGAAGTTCTCGCGCCAACGTCTGCGAGTACGTGGCGATCCCGCCGAAGGCGGTCTCGGGCGGATACTCCATGGACACGAGGCCGATGCGCATGAACCGCTCGCAGGCTCCCTCACCCCAAGGCGACGGACCGTCAGCCTGAAGCGGGCCAACGGTCGTTTCGGACGGACACGGAGAAGGCGTCCTCGACGAAACACCGAGCCCTTTCTTCGACTTCCAGGCGGCGGCGGGTTAAGCGCTCCGCTCGCGTTCCCGATAGTGACGTCGTGGGAAACGAGACCGAGCCGAGCGTGCCCGAGTCGTCGGGGCAGGGCGACGCGGCGCGCCTCAAGCGAACGCTCCGCAACGCGGGCGACGAGACGGTACGCCTTGCGGCCGACGCGCTCGGCACCGACGTCGGCGGCGACGGCGGTGTTCGGGCGACGATTCGAGTTTCGGCCGTCATTCCGGCGCGCGACGAGGCCGCATCGATCGCCGAGGTCGTCCGCGGCGTTCGTTCGGAGCTGGAACGCCTCGGTCAGTCGCCGTTCGAGGTCATCGTCGTCGACGACGGCTCGGTCGACGGAACGGGGCTCTCGGCCGCGGCCGCGGGCGCGCGGGTCGTTCGCCATCCCTACTCGATCGGCAACGGCGCCGCGGTCAAGCGAGGGCTTCGCTGCGCGCGAGGAACGTACGTTGTGCTGATGGACGGCGACGGCCAGCATCGGCCGGAGGAACTCGGCGCGCTCGTCGGGCTCCTCGCCGGATGCAGCGACTACGACATGGTGGTCGGCACTCGCGACGCATCGGGAAACGCCGGCGCGCTTCGCGCCCTCGGAAACCGGATCTACAGCCGGCTCGCGAGCTACGTCGCCGGCCGCCCGATTCCCGACCTCACGTCGGGGTACCGCGCCGTGCGCACCGAGGTCGCGCGGAGGTTCGTCTACATGTTGCCGAATACTTTCAGCTATCCCTCGACGCTGACGCTCTCGCTGCTTCGCGCGGGGTACTCGGTGCACCACGTGCCCATTCGAGTCACGCCGCGCGCGAGCTCGACGAAGAGCAAGATCCGGCTCGTGGACGACGGCGCACGATTCCTCCTGATCATCTTGAAGATCGCGACGTTCTACGCGCCGATTCGCGTCTTCGGTCCGTTGTCGGCTGCGACGTTCGTCGCGGGGGTCGGTCGGTACCTCGTCACGTACTTGAGTGCTCGGCGCTTCACGAACATGTCCCTGCTCCTCTTCATGACGAGCCTGCTCCTGCTGGCGCTCGGCCTCCTCTCCGAGCAGATCGCACAGCTTCGATTCCTTCGAACGGACGACGACCGTTAGCCCGCCGTTCTCACCAAGATGTCGATTGGACGAATGGAATGAACGAGAAATGCGCGACTCCTGCGGGTCGGCGAGCGACGTCAGATGCTAGGAGCGACGGGTACCCGCGGCCCGAAGGGCCGTGGGTGGAGGCGATTCGGAAGGGAGAATCGGTGAGGAGGAGGGACGACGCGGACCCAACCTGCGGTTGGGTACCCCACGCCGCGCAGCGGGCCGCAGGTCGGCAGCTTGGTGAGAGCGGCGGGTTAGTCCGAGTCGTCGTTCGCATCGGCACGAACGAGAAACGGTGACGGCGATGAAAGTTTGTGTGGTTGGAACGTTCGCCGGCGACGACGGCGACCCGCGATCCCGAGTATTGCTCGAGGGTCTGCGGCGAGCCGGCGTCGAAGTCGTCGAATGCCGGCGGCCGATCGCCCGCGGCGCGGAGTCGCGCGGCCTCGCACTGGCGCGGTTCCCGAGGAACTTGCGAATGATCGGCCGCGTGTTGCGCGCGTACGCGGGCATCGCACGCGACCTCCTCCGCCGTCGGAATCGCGCGGACGTCATGCTCGTCGGCGCCGCCGGGTATCCCGAGATGGTGATGGCGAAGGCCGCGGCGGCACTGCGCGGCGAGCCCGTCGTGTTCGACGCGTTCGTTTCGCTGCACGAGACGCTCGTGCAGGACCGCGGCGTCGTGCCCGCCGATTCGATGAAGGCGCGGCTGCTCGCGAGCCTCGAACGACTGGCCGTCCGATCCGCCGATGCCGTCCTCCTCGACACCGAAGCGCAGGTCGCGTTCTTCGCAGATCGGATGGACGTCGACGTCGAGCGCTTCCATTGCGTGCCCGTCGGAGAAGAGTACCCCGGCTTGGCGGCGAGCGAAGATTCGTCGCCCGCTCGTCTCGACGTTCTGTACTTCGGGACCTACATCCCGCTCCACGGCGTCGAGACTATCGTCGAGGCGGCGCGTCGGTTCGACGGAGACGACCGGGTGCGGTTCACGTTGATCGGCGACGGCCAGACGTTCGGTGCCGTCGCGGAGCGGGCGCAAGGATTATCGAACGTGCACCTCGAGCGTGGCTGGCGGCCGAAGGACGAACTCTTCGCGCGGCTGCGTCGCGCGCACGTCGCGCTCGGCATCTTCGCGGATTCGCCGAAGGCGGACCGCGTGATGCCGTGCAAGGTCTACGCGGCGCTCGGCCTCGGCATACCGGTGATCACGCGCGACTCGACGGGCGCTCGCGAGTTCCTGCGCGACGGCGAGACGGCTCTCCTCGTGAAACCGGGCGACCCGGACGCCATTGCCGCTGCCATCGTGCGGCTGAGAGACGATGCCGACCTGCGCATGCGACTCGGCCGCGCCGGTCGCGCACTATACGAGGAACGCTTTCGTCCGGAGAGAATAGGGGCGCAGCTTCGCGCGGTCCTCGAGGAGGTGGCAAATCGACACGCCCGTCCTCGAGCCTGAAGGCAGCACGCCCCGTTCGGCGAACCGGTCGTCGAAGCCGCTGCGCGTGGTGTTCTTCGCGGCGCAAACGACTCGCATCTCGAACGGCGTCGGCACGTACGCCGCGGCGCTCAGCGACGCGCTCGCCAAAGCGGGTCATGCCGTGACCCTGGTCACGCCCGACATGGGCGATGGCCATGCGGCCGGCGTGACGCATCGTCGCGTCGGAGTCTCGCCGATCGACCCGAGCCCGGGACAGTGGTGGTCGCTCGCTCGCGCGTTCGCGCGCGACGTGGCGACGCTGGAACGCGAGCTGCGGCCCGATCTCTTCCACTTTGCGGACGCACGCGAGGCGCTGTTCGTTCGTCGCGGTGCGATTCCCATCGTCGGCTCCGTGCACGACGACTATGCGGCATGCGCGCCGCGCTCGCCCTTCGCGCTCCGCCGCGTCCATCCGGACGCGTGGAAGCGAGCTGGGTGGTACGCCGTTCAGCGAGTGCTCGAGCGGCGTGCCTATCGCCGACTCGATCGAATCATCGCAAACTCCGAAGCCGTCGCTCGCTCGATTGCAGGACGGTACGGCATCGCTCGGCAATCGATCGCGATCGTGCATCCGTCGATCCCGAACGATCGCGCGCTCGCCAGCGGGGAGAAGCTGCCGGGCGATCCGGCCATCCTCTTCGTCGGCGCCAACTTCTTCCGCAAAGGGCTCGCGACCCTCATCGAAGCGGCGGCGCGTCTGCGGACTCGTTTGCCCCGCATCACGGTCTCGGTGATCGGAGACGATCCGAGGCGATCCGCCGCCGAGTCGATTGCCGAGCGGCTCGGCGTCGCGGGCTCGGTGCGATTCCTCGGCCACCGCAGCCGGCGCGAAGTGCTCGAGACGTACGGCCGCTGCGATCTCGTCGCGGTGCCGAGCCACACGGAAGGCTTCGGCCTCGTGCTCCTGGAGGCCATGCGTGCCGGAGTTCCCGTGATCGGCGGCGCCGTCTCGGGCACGCGCGAATTGGTGCGTGACGGCATCGACGGGATCTTGGTCCCGCCCGGCGACGTCGACGCGCTCGTCCGCGCGATCGATCGAATTCGCGACGACGCCGCGTTTCGCGAAGATCTCGTCGACGGCGGACGCCGGCGAGCGCGGAGCTTCACGATCGACGCGTGCCTCGAGCGAACTCTCGCCGTTTACCGAAGCGTTCTCGAAAGGAGACGGTGATGCTGACGACGGGCCAAGGCAAGTGGGTTCGCGCGGCCGTGATTCTCGCGATTTTCGTCGCCACGATCGTCTCGTACGCGAACGGGATCGGCAACGGCTTCCACTACGACGACGTCCACCACATCCAGCAGAACCCCTACATCCGGTCGCTCGGCACCCTCCCGCTCTTCTTCGTCGATGCCACGACGTTCGACGCGGATCCGGCGAACGCGATGTACCGGCCGTTCGTTCTCGTCGTGAACGCGTACAACGCGACCGTGCTGCGCGGAAGCCTCGTGGGATTCCACGTGGTGAATCTCGTCTTTCATCTCGGGACCGCGCTCCTGCTCATGGCGATCGTCGAGGTGCTGCTCCGCGCGCTTGCGCCGTCGGTGGCCGGGACGCGGCGAGTCGTGTGTGCCGGGGTCGCGGCGCTGCTGTTTGCCGTGCATCCGGTGCAGTCGGAGGCTCTCAACTACCTCTCCGCGCGCTCGGAGTTGATCGTGGGGTTCTTCTCGGTCCTCTCCATCTACCTCTGGATGCGAGTGCGACTCGCCGAGGAGAAGACGTCGCCGCTATACCTCGTCGGCGCGTTCGCCGCGTTCGCGTTTGCGCTGCTCTCGAAGGAGATTGCGATCGTGATCCCCGTGATCCTCCTCGCGGCGGAGTGGATCACCGCGCCCGCAGGGGATCGAAAGCGCGCATTCCTTCGGCTGCACGCCCCGATGTGGCTGCTGGCGATCGCGTATCTCGCCGTGCGTCATGCCGTGCTCGGTTCGACGGGAGTCGAGCTGACTGCCGAACGCTTCATGCGACAAGGTGACGTCTTCACCGGCGGTGGTCGCAGCATCGTCGTCAACCTGTTCACGCAGGCGAAGGCCGTTGCGCTCTACCTAAAGCTCCTCGTCTGGCCGCATCCGCTGTCGATCGAGCCTGCCGTGGAAGTCTCGAAGACTGCCGACGTCGGCGTGGTGCTCGCGGCGCTCCTGCATCTCGGCCTCATCTCGTTTGCGATCTTGCGCCGTCGTCGCTACCCGCTCGTCGCGCTGGGCATTCTCTGGTTCTACCTGGTGCTTGCGCCGACGAGCACGATCGTGCCGTTGAACGTGGTCGCGAGCGAGCATCGACTCTACCTGGCGCTTGCCGGCCCCGCGGTCGCGATCGTGACGATGCTGGTGTCGCTGCCGCTCAGCACGGTCGTTGGCGGCGCGGGTCTGGTCGCCGGGCTCTGCATGGCGGGAACGTTCCTGCGCAATAGGGATTGGTCCGATGACCACGTGCTTTGGGCGAAGGCGGCGGAGTGCGCGCCGCGGAGCCCCCGCGCGAGGCTCAACCTCGGCAATGCGTGCGTCGCGAGGGGGGAGCTCGAACGCGCGATCGACGAATACCGTGAAGCGGCTGCTCTCGAGCCCGAGTTTCCGATTACTCGAATCAACCTCGGCGAAGCGCTTCGCCAGAAAGGCGAGCGCGACAAGGACGCGGCGAGCGTGCGTGAGGCGAGGACCGTCTTCGCCAAAGTCGTCGAGGAGTTCCCCGATTCCGGAATCGCACGATTCAAGCTCGCCTTCACGCATCGCACGCTCGGCGTTCTCGAGAACGACCGAAACGAGCTGCTGGCTGCGAAGGCGGCGTTCCAGGAGCTCGTCGACCACAATCCGAACGAGCTCTACGCGACCCTCTACCTCCTCGGCGTGGAGAAGGACCTCGGCAACACCGACGCTCTCGTCGCCGGACTCGAGCGCGCCCGAGTCGCGTTTCCCGGCGTCGAGATCTTCGGCTCGCAGCTCGGCGAGGCATACCTCGAAGCCGGCCGGGAAAACGAAGCGGCGGCCCTCTTCGAGGAGCTGGTAAAGGCGAACGCGCAAAATGCGCTCGCGCACCATCGGCTGGCCGAGATCTACGCCAAGCGAGGGCCGGAGTACGCCGATCGCGTGAAAGAGCACCTCGAGGCTGCCGAGCGATTCGACCGCCGAGCCGAGGCGGGAACCGGCGCCGACTTCCACTGACCGCGCGATCTTATGGATGAATGCGACGCCGGACGGCGAGTCCCCGGCCCGTTTTTTTCGGACCTCGTGACGGATCGGGACCATCGCTGCGCGCGCGGCGCGCAATCGCCATCCCACGCAGTGCTACGTGCGGTTCCCCACGAAACGGCCGATCGAGAAGACCGGGGAATTCGATTATTGCCTCATCGCCGATCCCCTATCAGAATCGGCGGCCGTAAGTAGGGGATCGGCGACCAGGCTTCACTCCCAACATTGAAGGAGACGGAACGGTGGCTCAGACGAAGGTCGCGAAGAACTCGCCGTTCAGCCTCCATCCCGGCTTCGCGATGGAGGAGTCGTCGATGGCCAACCTCACGGAGCGGACGGGAAAAACGCTCGAGCAGTGGATCCGCATCGTGAAGTCATCGGGGCCTCGGACCGTGAGCGAGCGACGCGAGTGGCTCAAGAGCGTTCACGGAATCACGACGAACTACGCCATGTGGATCGCCGAACGCGCGGAAGGGCGCGGTGCCGCGGCGGACTACGATCCGGACGCACTCGTCGACGCGATGTACGCCGGCAAGAAGGAAGCGCTGCGTCCGATCCACGAGAAGCTGCTGAAGCTCGGGCTGAAACTCGGCAAGGACGTGAAGGCATGCCCGTGCTCGACGATCGTGCCGCTCTACCGCAAGCACGTCTTCGCGCAGATCAAGCCGACGACGAACACCCGCATCGACATGGGCTTCGCGCTCAAGGACACGACAGCCACGGGGCGTCTCGTCGACACCGGAGGCTTTGCGAAGAAGGACCGCATCACGCATCGCGTTCCGATCACGTCGGTCGCCGAGATCGACGCCGAGGTCGAGCACTGGCTGAAGATCGCGTACGACATGGATGTTTGATTTGCACCGGGACGGAAGGTCGCGTGCGGCACGGGCGTTTGATCTGAACCTTCGACCATTAAGGACGGGCAGCATGAAGACGAGATTCGTCGTCACGGCAGCGATCCTGGCGAGCTGGATGTTCCCGATCGGCGCCGGGCTCGCACAGGAAAAGCAAGAGAAGAAGCAGCCACCAACGGAACAGACGAAACCGAAAGCAGGATCGGACGAGGAGGCATTCGAATTCGACGGCCCGGGACCGCCTCATAAGGCGCTGGCGAAGCTCGCGGGCGAATACACCACCGCCACGAAGTTCACGATGTCCGGCGCGCCGGCGGAGGAAACGAAGGGGACGGCCACTCTCAAGATGATCCTCGGCGGGCGATTTCTCAGCGAAGAGAACGCGACCACTTTCATGGGAGAGCCGACGCAGGGAATGCATCTCCTCGGCTACAACAACGCGGGGAGCCGTTATGAGGCCGCATGGCTCTATACCGGGTCCACGGCGATTCTCAACCTGACCGGCACGAGCAAGGACGATGGCAAGACGATCTCGCTCGAAGGGTCGTTCGACGATGGAGCCGGCGGCAAGACGACGCTGCGGATCGTCCTCCGAACCGTCGATGCGGATCACTTCGTCGAAACGCTGAAGAGCGTGGAGTCGGACGGCAACGAAGGTCCGACGCTCGAAACCACCTACACGCGAAAGAAGTGAGGACGAGCGCATGAAAGCCGCGACCGAGACGAAGTCCGATCGTGGACTCAGCGATGCGGCGGTTTTTGCGAAGACCGGAAAGCATTGGGAGGAGTGGTTCGCGCTCCTCGACAAGGCGGGCGCGAAGAAGATGAATCACTCGGCGATCGCCGCGCACCTCCACGACGACCTCGGTTGTCCGGGCTGGTGGAGCCAGATGGTCACGGTCGGATACGAGCGAGAGCGCGGGCTTCGCGTGAAGCACCAGACGGCGACGGGCTTCACCGTCAACGGCAGCAAGACGGTGGGCGTCCCGCTCGCGACCTTGTGGCGCGCGTGGACCGATGCGAAGAAGCGCGCGAAGTGGCTCCGGGATCCCGGATTCGTCGTGCGGAAGCAGACGGCGGAGCGATCGATGCGCATCACGTGGGTCGACGGCGAGACGAACGTCGACGTCCTCTTCACTGCGAAGGGCGCAGCGAAGAGCCAAGTGAACGTCGAGCACGCAAAGCTCGCCGACATCAAGGCCGTCGAGCGCATGAAGAAGTACTGGGGCGACAACCTCGATTCGCTGCAGAAGCTGCTCGAGGGCTGACGGCGCTCAGGGCCAGACGGTCAGCAAGATCGCGTTGGTGACACTCCAGTGCACCGGCGACGCGGACGCATCGTCCTCGATGAGACCTTGTAGCGCGACGCGAGCCGGAATCGTGAAGCCATTCGTCGCGCGAACGACGACGCTGGGTGCCGGTCGCGACGGGTACGTCGGCGAACCGAGCGTCCGGCGATGGCCCGCGTTGTTCCAGATGGCGCGGGGCTGCGGCGAGCCGCCGGTGAACGGCGCCGGCATCACCAGACTCCCGACCCCACGCGGGAGCGGCGTGAGCGTCGCCACGCTCGGCACGCGAGTCCATGCGTAGAGGACGAAGTGCGCCGACGGCCGGCTCGACGGCGGTTGCATGACCAGGGTCATCGCCTCGCCGAGCGCGAGGCGCGCTTCGCGGCGATCGTTGCCTCGTGACGCATTCACCAGCAGCACGTCCTCGCGATCGCCGCGCCCGACGTTGACGTCGCCGAACCGCGCCGCGAGATCGGGCGCGACGTAGCCGAAGATGGCGGTGCGGCTGACGCTGCCGCCGGGCGTCGTCACCGAAACGTCGACGATCCCGGCGCCGGGCGGCGTGCGCAGTTGAACGCGCGACGGCGAAGCCGCGACGATCGTTGCGTCCGCACCGCCGAATCGCACGACGCTGCCATCTCCAACCGGCAGGAAGCGCACGTCGAGATTCACGAGATCGCCGCCGGCTTCCGACCCCGACGCCGGCAAGACGGATTGCAGCCGCACGCGATCGCGAACGAAGGCGTCGTAGTTCTGATTGGTGTCGTCGGGAACGAGGTTCGACGCCGGACTCGTGAACGCGACGTAGCGCCCATCCTCAGAGATCGAAGCCTCGCGGCTGAAGGCATTGGCTTGAGTTCCATCAGCCGCAGTGCTGACTCGGGTTGTCGTACCGACGAGAAGGTCTCGCACGAATACGTCCTCGCCCAAGCTACCCGTTCCGTTCGAGTCGCCCGCGACGAGATTCGATGCCCATGACGAGAATGCGACGAATCGTCCGTTCGCCGAGATCCACGAGTCGACGCTGTGGTCGTTGCCCTGCGTTCCGGACGAGTCGACGCTCGCGCGCTCGACGAGTCTCGTCGACATGTCCGTCACGAACACGTCGTGAAGCCCGTTCGTATCGTTCGCCACGAGGTTCGACGCGAGGCTCTCGAACGAGACGAATCGGCCGTCCCGTGAAATCGACGGATGAGAGCAGCTGTAGTTCGGCTCTCCATCGAGCGCTGGACTGGCCCGGACGGTGGCACCGGTCTCGGCATCGTGCACATAGACGTTCAAGTAAGTCGATGACTCGCCGGTGAGGAGACCGAGGCCGAGGAATGCAACGAATCGGCCGTCGCTCGAAATGACGGGGTCTCTTCCGGTCATCGGCGCGGAACCAGAGCCGACGCTCACCCTCGTCGTCGATCCGGTCTGGCGATCGTGGACGAAGACGCCCCCGATCCCGGCGGCGTCCAAGTTGGTCGCGAAACTGTAGAAGGCGACGAATCGCCCGCTTCCGGAAATGGAGCAACCCCGACTCTGCAAATAGTCGATCGACGAGACGTTGGCGGCCACACCCGCCGAATCGACGCTGACGCGCGTCGTCTCGCCAGTCGACCGATCGCGAACGAACACATCCCAAAAACCCTGGTCGCCGGGGACGAGCGCGTTCGAGGCGCTGTCGAACGCGACGTACCGTCCGTCTGCGGAAATCGAGAAGTGCACGGTCGCTACCGCGGACGATTCGCGTCCCGACGAGTCTAGGTTGACTCGCTCGGTCGTTCCGTTGGATAGATCATGGACGAACAAGTCGTACGTGTTGTTGGTGTCGTCAGCGACCAATGGTGCGCCGCTCACGAAAGCGGCGAAACGCCCGTCGGCAGACAGCGCGGTTTTCGAGTGCACATGGACGCCGCGACTGTTTTGTCGACCGGCGGAGTCGACGCTGACGCGCGTGTTGATCTGGGCAACAGCCGAGGCGGCGAGTAGGGGAAGCGCTGCGAGGATCGAAACGAGTCGAACGAGCCTCTGCATGCGCGGCGCCTCTGAGGGTCGAAGTCGATCGACCGAATTCTCGGTGCGGATGACCGCCGCATTGTCTGCTTCGAACGGCGGCACCACAACCACGCTCAGCGCTTGCCCCACTCCCACATGCCGAAGTCGACGGACTTCGGGAGCGCGTGGCCGGTCTGGCGCGCGAGCATCGCGATCTGGCCGCGGTGGTGCGCGTCGTGGCTGACGAGGTAGCCGAAGAACGCCGCGACGTCCGGCTTGAAGCCCTTGATGCGACCGTCGCTTCCGAGCGCCGATCTCAGCAGCGCCGACATCGCGTCGTGGCTTGCATCGAGCGCCTTCAGCGCCTCGCGAGGCGTCACGGTCGCGCGCTCGAGCTGCTCGGGGATCCTCGTTCCCTTGGCCGCAACCTTGAGCCACATGACCCGCACGTTATGGAGATGCGACACGATCGCGGCGATCGTGCGACCCTTGCCGCCCGGCGGCTCGGCACGCCACGCCTCTTCGGCGAGGCTCTCGATGAGGAATCGCGTGATGCGATTGTTGATGGCATACGCGTTCACGAACGCGTCCACGGCGACGAACGGCGTCGTCTTCGCTTTCGTTGCGGTCGGCATGGATTCCTCCGGTTGATTGTGCGCGCGAATGATAACCGGCGGGTTGCCGCCAACAGAAGAAGCCCGGCCGGACCTCCTAGCCAGCCCGGCCGGGCTTCGGAAGAGAGCTCGAGTCGAGCCGCTACTTCATCTGCGTGGGCTCGACTCGCCGGACATCGTCGAGAAGCGCGAGATCGGCGACCTTGCCGATCGGTACGACGCCGATGACGAGGTTGACGGTGCGCGCCGTCGTCTGCACGACCAGCCCCGCTTTCTTCAAGCGATCGATCGTCGCGTCGTCGAGCTGCGCAACGGTCACGCTCACGACCACGCCGCCGTCGACGAACGTCACGCCCGAGGGCGCGGGCCCGTCGTAGACGCCGGCCGTGAGCGGGAGGAGCCGCGCATCGAGCCGCAGCGAGAGCTTCCGCTGGCGCACGCCGGAGTCGATGGCTTTCGTCGCGACGTCGCGCGCGGAGGCGATGCGACTCTTGCGCGTCTCCTCGCCCAGCGTTTGGTCGGCGAGCGCGTCGCGAAGTGCGAGGCCCAACGGGAACTCGGCGTCGCGAGCGACGAGGGATTGCGCGAGCTTCAACGCCTCGTCGTTCTTGCCGGCATCGGCGAGATGGGCGATGGCGACCACCGCTCGCTCCCGGAACAGGAACGATGGATCGCCGTCGGCGGGCACCTTTGCGGCCGCGCGCAGAAGCGGTTCCCGCTCTTCGTCGTTCTCGCCTTTCACGAGGCCGAGATCGAGGCTCTCCGCGACGGCGTGCTTCGTTTTCGCAGCACCGAGGCGTTCGATCGTCGCTCCGCGTCCCGAAGCGAAGCCTGCCTGCTGCGCCGGCGCCGACGCGGCACACGTCGAGCCGATCAAGACCGCTCCACCACCTCCGAACCCGACCTCGCCGAACGCCGCCTCGTACGACACGCCATCCGGCATCTCGACCGGAACGCTGACGAGCCGCGGCGCGCCGCCGATCGTCACGGTCATTTTCTCGACGGCGACGAAGCTCGTGAACGGCGTGAGGATGCCAAACGTCTCGCCGAGCGCGACGACCTGCTTCTTCAACTCGGGGGAGAAGTCACCGCGCTGCACGGCGGCGAGGTCGCGACCGAGGATCGCGTCGACGGTCGCGCGCGCCCAGCACGTTGCGATCGTGTCGTGCGCGGGCTCGGCGGCGGGGAGCTCGAATGGGATGACTCGACTCCAAGGGCCGGCTCCGGTGTTGCCGCGCACGGTGACGGTGCCGGTCCGCGGCCCGCGGAAGCGGCCGTGCACCACGATCGGCTGCTCGTCGAACAAGTCGGGGACGCGAGCGGGCACCACGTCGGTCACTTCGAGGTTCGGGCTGAACTCGACTTCGACGTCGGTGAGGACCGGCGTTTCGATTCGACGGACGAACCGCGCGACCTTCGCGTCCGCGTCGTCGTTCAAGAGAACGGTCTCGACCGCGCCGCGTCCCGCGCGCGCCATGCCGTCGAGGAGAAAGCGATTGACCGAGTTGCCGATGCCGAACGAGAAGACGCGCGTCGTCGCAGCGTACCGCTTCACGGCGTCGATGATCTCGAGGTCGTTGCCGACGAATCCGTCGGTGAGGAAGCACACGATGCGGATCGGCGCGGTGCCGGCCTTCGCGTCGCGATTCGCGGTCGGCGCGAGGGCCGTCTCGATCGCCTTCATCATCTCGGTGCCACCGCCGCCCGTCCGCGAGGCGAGGAACGCCTGCGCCTCGCCGCGATTCCGGTCCGTCGCCTGCCGCGGCTCGGTCCAAAGCACGTGCGTGTCGCCCGAGAACGTGATCAGGTTGAACGTGTCCAGCGCGCGAAGCCCATCGATCGCCTTCGCGATCACGGCTTTCGCCTTTTCGATGGGAAGCCCCGACATCGATCCGGAGGTGTCGAGCACGAACACGACCTCGCGCGGAACGACGGTGCGCGCGTCGATGCGAGCGGGCGGCTGCAGCATCAGCGTGACGAAGCCGCCGCGCGAGTCGGTGTGCGCGAGGAGTGCGTCCTCGATCGACGCGGCCGCTTCCTTCCACGTGAGGACGAAGTCGCGGTTCGGAATCTCGTTCTTCTTTCGAAGCTCGATCGAGACTTTTCGGGGCGTACCGTCCGAGCGGTCGCCTTGCGTCGCCTCGTCGATCTCGTGGAGCGCCGAGCGCAGATCGGTGAGGGCGGGCCCGCCCGTGTCAATTGTCACGTGGAGGGAGATGTCGTGGCCCGCGCGCGTTCCCGGCCGTACGGGCTCGGGCGTGACGCGGCTCGCGTCCGGAACGCGATCGGTGTCCGGGCTGAACCCCGTCCCCATTGCCGCGATCACTTTCGGATCGGTGAAGAACCAGCGGCCTCCGATTTCGCCGGTTCCGTCGACGTAGAGGCTGCCACTTTCTTTCGAGCCGTCGGGATAAGCAGCCTCGAACGCGTACCAGAGCGCGGCCGCATGTTCGTTCAGGGCTCGAATCGGCGTGGCCGCGCCGAGGAGCGCGTGGAGTTTTCCGAGCTGCAGGGTGCCGAGCGTCGCGACGTCGCCGGCGTTTCCGATCGTCAACTTTGCCGGAGCGAGGAGGATCGCGCCGCGTCGCGCCGAGAATCCCGTGGGCAAAGCAGCCGGCGTCGCGTTCGGCGAGCCCGGCACGTAGCGCGGGCCAACGACCATCGGAAACGTGAAGGACCATTGGCCGTCCTTCGGCTCGAGGATCTCGACCGAGGAGATCTCGATGCGCACTTCGACGCCCGGCTCGATGTTCGCGACCGACTGCGTGAAGAGGTTCGGCCGCTCCTGCTCGAGGAGGCTCGCCACGTGACCGCGCGCCCGCGCGGCCTCGTACGTCGCGCGCGCTACCGATCGCTCGTGCACCTCGCCCTCGACGACGCGATCGCCGATCGTCATTCGCATCCGGTCGACCGCGGCGCGATCCGAGAGCGGGAACGTGTAGACGGCCTCGATCTTGTCCGTGAACGGATTCGCGAAGAGCTGCGTGACCGTGACGCGAGCGAACGGGCCCGAGATCTCGACCGCCACGTCCGTGTGCCGGAGAGGGCAGGGCCCGACGACGTTGCCGTCGGGGTCGAGCGCGTCGAGCCGTCCGCCGTCCGGCGCGAGCACGACGCCGTCCTCCGCGAACGCCGGGCAGGGCGTCGCAGCGGGAAAGAGGAGGAGGGAGGAGGCGAGGGTGGCGAGCATTCGTCCGAGCGACGCGAAGCGATGCATGACGTCTCTCCTTGATCTCAGTCGAAGACCGTTGGACGTTTGGACGTTCCGGTGGGCCCCGGGAAAAACGAGGCCCCATCGACGACACGCCTGCGATCGGAGTTTCGAGAAAATCCGAAAGGTCAGCGAGCGGCGACGGAATCGGCGATGGCGAAGGCGGCGTCGGGGCGCGCGATCGCGGCGGCGGCGTTGCGAATGCGGGCGAGGTGCGCGGGCTCGGCCCGCAGTTTGGCGATCTTGTACCGAAGCGAATCGAGGTCGACGGCCTTCAGCGCGGCGCCGGCCTCGAGGAGGGTGTCGGCGTTCCGCTCTTCCTGGCCCGGAATCGGCGACCAGACGATCATCGGCAGTCGAAGGGCGAGGCACTCGGACACCGAGAGGCCCCCGCTCTTCGTCACCGCGACGTCGGCGGCGACCATGAGGTCTTGGATCGCGTCGACGAAGCCGAACGCGTGGAGGCGGACGCCGTCCGCCGGAGCGAGCGCGCGCACCGCTGCTTCGGCTTCGCGATTTCGCCCGCAGACGGCGAGCACCTCGAGCGGCGGCGGAAGCTTCAGCACCTCCGCGACGGTCGCTGCGATCCCTTTCATGCCGAGCCCGCCCGACATCACGAGCGCGGTGAAGACCCCGTCGCGAAGACCGAGTCGCGTCCGAATCCGGTCGCGATCCGCGTGCTCGGCGAACACGGGATCGATGGGAATCCCCGTCACCTCGATTCGGTCGGCCGCGATGCCTCGCGCCGCGAGCCGGAACGCGACCTCGTCGGATCCCACGAAGTAGCGAGACACCGTTCGATGGATCCACTGCGAGTGCACGTCGAAATCCGTGACGACGAGCGACAGCGGCACGCCGAATCCGTCGCCGCCACGCTCCGGATCGAGGATCGCCGCCGGCAAGAAATGGGTGCCGAGGATCGCGTCCGGCGCAAAGGCCTCGACCTCGCGCCGAAACGCGCGGTACTCGATGCGATCGAAGACCGAGATCACCTTGGCCTTTTTCGCGTCGACCTTGCGCCGATCGAATTGAGCGTACGCGTAGCCCCACAGCGCCGGCAATCGGTTCGCGAGAAGCAGATAGCCTCGCGCGTACGCTTTCCGAAACGCGCGATGCGTGAAATCGAGAATGTCGACGTGGCGCGTCTCGATCGTCGGGTGCCGCACCGCGAACGCCTTCTCGAGCGCCTGCGCGGCACGAACGTGTCCAGCGCCGGCCGACGCCGAGACGATGAGGATTCGCCGAAGCATGCGCAGACGCTAGGGTCGTGATCGGCGATTTTCAAGGTCTGATCGCGGCGTGGACTCTAGAATGCGCCTCGGCCTCACCAGGAGAATCGAGAATGCGAGAACGGGTCGGGATCGCGTGCGTCGTCGCGCTTGCCGCAGCGAACGCATCGGCGCAGCTTCGTCAGGACCTCGGCATCGTCCACAGCGAGCGATGGAAAAGCGGCGTGCCGCTCGGCGGCATCGGCTGCGGCAAGTTGGAGATCTTGACCGACGGCTCGCTCGGTAATTTCACGGGCAACCACAATTGGGACCGGCCGACGGGTTGGCTCCGCGGTGGGTTCTTCGCCGTGCAGACTCGGTGGGCTGGCAAGCGCGCCGCGAAGCTGCTGCGCCTCGCGAGCGGCGACGAATTCGAAGGCGTCTCCAACGTCGCGGAAACCGACTTCTCGGGCTGGTTCCCGATGGCGACCGTTCGCTACACGGACAAAGAGCTTCCGATTCGCGTGACGCTCGACGCGTTCTCGCCGCTCATCCCGCACGACGTCGATTCGTCGAGCTTGCCGGTCGCCATCTTTTCCGTGACGCTGCAGAACACGAGCACGTGGGAAGTGCAGACATCGGTGCTCGTGTCGTGGCCCAACCTGCTCGGCTTCGGCGGTCGCGGCGGTCATCCGCTGGATTCGACGAAGGGAAACCGACAAGAGGTCTTCAACGACAAGCCGCTCTCGGGACTGCAGTTCGTCACCGCGCAGAACTACGACGACGATCGCCAGAACACCGTGGGCGAATACGTGCTCGCCGCGCTCGGCGACTCGAGCACGACGACGACCTCGTATCCGATGTGGGACGCGGCGGCCCCGACGATTCCGTTCTGGAGCGACTTCGTCGAGCGCGGAACTCTCGACCCAGCGCGCGAGCTCGTCGTCTCGCCGCATCAGCCGGCCGGCGCCATCGCGGCGACGACGCGCATCCTGCCCGGTCGAGAACGCACCGTGCGCTTCGTGCTGGCGTGGCACCTGCCGACGCACCGAACTGGGAAGCGGGAGGAGGTGCCGACGGGAAAGTTCACTGCGTACTCGAACGACGTCGCGAAGGCGATCGACGGCGATCCGGACACGCGATGGTCCACGGATCGGCCGATGATGACGGGTGACTCCTTCACCGTCGATTTCGGAGAGGGGACGACGAAGTCACCGACGCACCTCACACTCGAGTGCGTAAAATCGCCAAATGACTTTCCGCGCGGCTACCGTGTCGAGGGCTCGACGGATCTCTCGACGTGGGCGACGCTCGCCGAAGCGGACGAACAGGCGACGCGCGCCGCAATTCAGAACGATCGGCTGAGCGTGTCGCTCCCGGGCTCGCCCGTCCGCGCGATCCGCATCGTGCAACTGGGCCGTGACGCGCACTATTGGTGGTCGATTCACGAGCTTCGGCTCGAGGATTCCGGCGGCGCGATCGCGCTCCGGGCGGAGTCGCTGTCCGCCGAGCGCCCGGAGACGGAAGAGCACGCGACGTGGTCGGACCAGGGAAACTACTATGCAAGCCGATTCACGTCGGCGGCCGCGATCGCGCGATACGCGACGACGGAGCGCGAGCGGCTCTTCCGCGACACGCGCGACTGGCAGTCTCTCCTGGAGGCGTCGAACCTCCCGCAGTGGCTGAAGCAGAAGCTCGTGAACGACGCGTTCACGCTGTTCTCGAACACCGTGCTGACGAAGGACGGCCGCTTCTCGGTCCTCGAGAGCCCGATCGACATGGGCGGCGCGCTCGGCACGATGGACCAGCGCATGGCCGCGCACGCGATCTACACGGATCTCTTTCCGGAACTCGATCGCACCGAGCTGGAGATGTACGCCGCGGCTCAGCAGGACGACGGCCGAATCACGCACTTCGTCGGCAACGTGCACGAGACGGTGGGCGATCCGGACGTCGGCTACGGCATCACCGATTGGCCCGACCTCTCGTGCTCGTGGATCCTGCAGGTGCTGAAGCTCTACCGATGGACCGGCGATCACGCGTTCCTCGACCGGATGTGGCCGCACACGAAGCGCGCGGTCGCGTTCCTCGAGAAGGCGGATCAGGACGGCGACGCGATTCCCGAGGGCGGGAGCACCTACGACTACGAGCAGCTTCCGCGCGGGGCGTTCGTCTACTCCGCGAGCTGCACGCTCGGCGCACTCGAGGCCGCGGCGGAAATCGCGCGCGTGCAAGGTGAAGGGGCGACGGCGAAGGCGTGGACCGATCGGTTCGCGCTCGTGCAGAAGAGCACGATGGACCGGCTGTGGAACGGGAAGTTCTTCGTGAAGTGGCGGCGTGCGAAGGACGGCGAGGAGCCAAACGTGAACGCGAACTCGTTCGTCGCGTCGCTCGCGGGCGATTGGCTCGCGCGACTCGCGGGGCTTCCGCGCACGCTTCCCGCCGACGTCATCGATTCCGAAGTGCGGGAGCTGATCGCGCGACACCTGAAGCCGTTCTACCCGGTGCCGCCGATGGAGGTGACGCCCGAGGGCAAGCTCGCGACCACGAGCTGCTTCCTCTTGCAGCACGAGCCCTACCTCGGCTGCGAGGCGATCAACGAGGGCTACGTCGACGACGGCATCGACGTGCTGCGGCGCGTCTACGACGTGTCGTGGCCGATCAATCGCAGTCCGTGGGATCAGTCGCTTTGCTACGACGCACCGTGCGGCGCACAGGGCGGCCTGGTCACGTACATGACCTGCCCGGCGAGCTGGCACGTGCTGAATGCGCTATCGGGCGCGACGATCGATCTCGAGGCGGGCACGCTCTATCTCGCGCCGCGCCTGCCGTCGGCGCTGACCGAATTGCACCTGCCGCTCTTCTTCTCGAGCTTCTGGGCGACGCTCGACTTCATCCCCGACAAGCACTGGCTCGCACTGCGAGTGACCCGCACGTTCGGGGGCGAGGCGGGCGGCGAGCGCGCGTTACGTCGCGTCGCGCGCGACGCCGATTCGCCGTCGATCGCGCTCGCAGAGCCGTTCATCCTCGAGGTCGGCAACACGCTCGACCTGTCGAAATGGATCGAATCGATTGCTCCGCCTTCGTCGACGAAGTCGAAGCGCGTCGATGCGTGCGTGTCGGCCAAGGCCACGCGCGGCCGCGGGCTCCCGTGCGACGCTTGGTCGGCGACCGCGAGCGCGTGCGACGTTCGCCTGCCCGCCGTGATGGTGACGCCGCTCGCCTTCGACGGGCAGGAGCTCACGCGCTGGTCGCTCGGCCGCGCCCTGAAGGGGGGCGACCGGTTCGACCTCGACCTCGGCCGCGTGTCCGCGATCGCCGGTGTCGCATTGGACTTCCGAAACGAGCGCGAGGAGTTTCCACGTGGCGTGACGATCGAAGTCTCGGCCGACGGTCGTGCGTGGGAGCGGGTCGCCGCCCTCAGCGAGGCGGACGCGACGGAGCAGGCGAAGTCCGGCGAATTGAAGATCACGTTTGCCGCGAAGGCCGCGCGACACGTTCGTCTCACGTCGACCGCGGGCCACTCCGAGAAGGGCTGGTCGATCGACGAGATCTACGTCACCCCGGCGGCGCCGCTTTCCGGCAACTGAAGCCTTCGACGGCGCCGCGACTCGCGAGGCCGGACTCCGGCTGCTCGCGGCGGAGAAGATGGATCTCGTCATCGGCGTCGGCTTCATCTTCACCGACGACCTGACGGAACTCGCGAAG
>JACOTG010000299.1 GCA_016178505.1 Planctomycetota bacterium | reverse complement strand
TCGCGCCGGGCTTGGCGTGGAACGTCGCCATGAGGAGATTCGCCGGGAACTCCTTCTTCACCCTCACGGCACGCAACCAGAAAGCCGACATCTTCGACGCGTGCTTCGTCGAGTAGACGACGATCGCGTCGGCCGAGATCGGCGCCGACGCGCGGATCGGCTCGCCGAGGCGCTTCATGCCGTACGCCGACACGTCGGCGTCGACCTGTGCGTCGACTTCCTTGACCGGATCGTCGCTCGAGCCGGCGTTGAGCGCGATGCGCAGGCGCCGCGGCTCCTCGTCCCAGCACTCGATCGTCGACGGCCCGGGATCGTTCCCGACGTACCAGCCTTTCAGCAATTCGGTGATCGGGTTCGCCACGAGGAGCTTCGCCTGCACCTTGTTCGCGAGGTCCTTGCCCAGCGCCTTCGTGTCGACGCCGCCGGGCTTGCTTTCCTGCAGCGGCACGACCAGCGCGAGCGCGACGGCGAGCGACGGAAGCATCGACAACCTCCTCGAGTTCGGGGCCGGGCCGCCGCATCGTACCCGCTGGCGCGGCGCGGACTCAACGCCGCTCGAGCAGCCACATGATCCGTCCAGCGATCAGAACTTCGACAGAGTGTTGCTGCCGCCGTTCGTGACCCAGATGTTCTGCCCATCGAACGCGATGCGGCGCGGGGTCGAGCCGGTGGCGAAGGTTCCGAGATTCTGCCCGTCGCTCGCGCGCAGCTTGGTGACGGTGTTGTCGCTTTCGTTCGCGACCCAGACGCTCGCGCCGTCGAACGCAATGCCCGTCGGAAAGTCCCCGACCGGAAAAGTCCCGAGGGGTTGCCCGTCGCTCGCTCGAAGCTTCGTGACGTCGTTGGTGACGATGTTCGAGACCCAGATGTTCGCGCCGTCGAAGGCGATCCCGCTGGGGCTTCGTCCCACCGCGAACGTGCCGAGGTTCGCGCCGTCGCTCGCTCGGAGCTTCGCGACGTTGTTGCTGCCCGAGTTCGTCACCCAGAGGTTCGCGCCGTCGAACGCCACGCTCGAAGCGGAGGTGCCTCCCGTGGCGAAGCTCCCGAGGTTCGTTCCGTCGTTCGCTCGGAACCTCGTCACGAGGTTGCCGGAATTCGTGACCCAGACGTTCGCGCCATCGAACGCGAGCGCCGTCGGCCCGTTGACGGAGAAGACGCCGAGATGGTCGCCGTTGCTCCCGCGGATCTTCGTGACGCTGTTGTTGCCCGCGCACGTCACCCAGACGTTTGCGCCGTCGAACACCACGGCACCCGGGAAGATGCCCACGGGGAAGGAGCCGAGAGTCTGCCCGTCGCTGGCTCGGATCTTCGTGACGGACGAGGTGCTGTCGTTCGCCACCCACAGGTTGGCGCCGTCGAACTCGATTCCGATCGGATTCGTGCCCGACGGAAAGGAGATTCCGGTCTGATTGGCCTCGTACCAACGACGCGTCGCGATCTGCAATGGGCTTCTCCCGGCCGCGATCGGCGGATCGCCGATCCATCGGCCGGACGCGTCGATCACGACTCGCCCCGAGACGGCCACGTCTCCGGCCACGTCGAGCGTCGCGGCCGGTGTCGCCGTTCCTATGCCGACGTTGCCCGAGTTCGCGACGAAGAGCCGCGAGACGTTGGCCGAGCGGAAGTCGACGACGGGGCCGGTCCCGCCGTTGTTCGCGAAGAACATCGTTCCGGTGGTGGCGCCGCGGAAGAGCGCTCCGCCGAACACGTCGAGGACGCCTTGCGGATTATTGGTGCCGATGCCGATCCTTCCGCTGCGCTCCGTGATCACCGAGTCGCCGAGCGTGGTCGAGCTTGTGAACTTGGGGATTTTGTCGGCCGTGCCGCTGCCGTGCACGGTCTGAGCGGTTGCGCGTCCGGCAAGAACGGCCGCGGCGACGACGAACCCGATGTGCGGTGCGGATCGAGAGGCTGAAGGCATCCTGTTTCTCCTTTCGGTGCATGAACAACAACGCCGCTGGCGCATGCGGCAGCGCGCTTCGCACGAGCGCCCGTTCGCAGACGAGAAACGTCGGTCGGCGACTTCCCGAACAGGCGGGCCGAGATTTCGCGAGGAAGACGTTCCTGGGCGGTCGCGCCTCCGCCTTGAACCACGCCCGTTCGCGGGCGTACGAGCGCTCTGCTTGCACGCGGAAAGAAGGCGCTCGTGTCGAAAGCTCATGCGACGCATCTGACACGCTCCAGGTGAAGTGGACAGGCAGTCGAGGCGAAGGGACGTCGAGCCATCGCGCGTGAAACCGCACGCACGCGGTCGTCGCGAAGGGCAAGCCCACGATCCCGTGCTCGCCCGATCCCGCGTTTCGCGGCGAACCCCGGGCGCTACAACCCCGAAGACTTGCTCGTCGCGTCGCTGTCCGCGTGTCATCTGCTCTGGTACATGAACCTCGCCGTTCTCGGGCCGGCCCGCCGCTGAAGCGCCTCGGATTCGACGTCGCGTTCGAGCCGCTCGGCCCGGCCCCGCGACGACCGGGCGGGACACGAAGAGCTGGGCTCGGCTCCTGCAAAAACTCGTCGAGGTCGATCCGCTCGTGTGCGGCCGATGCGGGGCGAAGCTGCCGGTGATCGGGGTGATCACGGACCCTCGCGTCGTCGACGAGATCCTCGGCCACGTCGCGCGCGATCGTGCTCGGGATGCAGGGATTGCATCCTCGTTCTGCCGACGGCAGCGGACGTCGAAGTGATCGAGATTTGGGCCGACGTCTCGATCGCGCTCGCATGGGCGGGGGACTCGCCCTTCGGGATGGTTTCGAATTTGCTGGCGTTCGGCCGCGGGCCCGCGGCTCGCGGAAAGTGGCGATTCGTGGCGTACGAGCGCATCGAGAACTACGGCGTCATCGGCAACATGCGCACGGCCGCGCTCGTGAGCGTGCGCGGCTCGATCGACTGGTATTGCTTTCCGCACTTCGATTCGCCGAGCATATTCGGGGCGATCCTCGACGACGAGAAAGGCGGCCGGTTCTCGATCCGTCCAGCGAACGTTCCCGTGGCGTCGAAGCAGATGTACTGGCCCGACACAAATGTCCTCCTCACGCGCTTCCCCGCGCAGGACGGCGTCGCCGAGATCGAAGATTTCATGCCGCTCGGCGCGGCCGCGGCGGGGCGCG
The DNA here is from genome assembly GCA_016178505.1 of Planctomycetota bacterium. Lineage (GTDB taxonomy): Bacteria > Planctomycetota > JACOTG01 > JACOTG01 > JACOTG01 > JACOTG01. Next base: position 14,826 of record JACOTG010000299.1, on the reverse strand, counting down.
TCGATCAGCTCGTTCGCCGCGTGAAAGTCGTGCGCGGCAGCGTTGCGCTCGAGGTCGCGTGCGAGCCCGCGTTCGACTACGCGCGCGTCCGGCCCGAGGTCGAGATCGTGGCGAACGGAGCGATCTTCCGCGGCGGCGGCCTCTCGCTCGCCCTCTCGTCTGAGATTCCGCTCCAGGCGTCGCCGCGCGGCGCGCGCGCGTCGTTCACGCTACGCGAGGGCGAGGACTGCACGTTCGTCCTGTGCGAGCTCGGCAAGAGCGGCTGCTGCGACGTGCCGCCGTCGAGCGGCGACTCGACCGCACTCTTCGAGGACACGGTGCGCTTCTGGCGCCGCTGGCTTTCGAAGTGCACGTACCGCGGCCGCTGGCGCGAGATCGTGCATCGCTCGGCGCTCGTTCTGAAGCTCCTCACGTTCGAGCCGACGGGCGCGATCGTCGCCGCGCCGACGTGCAGCCTCCCCGAAGTCGTCGGCGGGCGTCGCAACTGGGACTACCGCTACGCGTGGATTCGCGACGCGGCGTTCACGCTGTACGGCCTCCTGCGCATCGGCTTCACCGAGGAAGCGGCGGGCTTCATGGACTGGCTCGGGCAGCGAGCGCGCGAAGCCGGCGGCGATCAGCCGCTGCAGATCGTCTACGGTATCGACGGTCGTGCTGACCTCGAGGAGCGGACGCTCGATCATCTCGACGGATACCGCGGCTCGCGGCCCGTGCGCATCGGCAACGGCGCCCACGCGCAGCTGCAGCTCGACATCTACGGCGAGCTGATGGACTCGGTCTACCTGTTCAACAAGCACGGCACGCCGATCTCGCATGCGCTATGGACGAGCCTGCGCGCGATCCTGAATTGGGTCTGCGACAACTGGCGCCAGCCGGACGAAGGCATCTGGGAGACGCGCGGCGGCCGGCGGCAGTTCGTTTTCTCGAGAGTGATGAGCTGGGTCGCGCTCGATCGCGGGCTGCGCCTCGCCGAGAAGCGTTCGTTCCCCGCCGACCGGGGCCGCTGGCTCCACGAGCGCGACGCGATCTACGAGGAGATCATGACGCGCGGCTGGAGCGACTCGCGCCGCGCGTTCGTGCAGCACTACGAAACCGATCGACTCGACGCCTCGTGCCTCATCATGCCGCTCGTGTTCTTTGTCTCGCCGGTCGACCCCAAGATGCTGAGCACGCTCGACGTGATCCTGAAGTCGCCGCGCGAGGGCGGCCTCGTGTCCGACGGGCTCGTCTACCGCTACGATCCGGCGAAGACGGAAGACGGTCTCACGGGGGAAGAGGGCACGTTCGACATGTGCTCGTTCTGGCTCGTCGAGGCGCTCACGCGCGCGGGCCGCACCGACCGCGCGCGGCTCGAGCAGGCGCGACTGCTCTTCGAGCGCATGCTCGGCTACGCGAGCCACCTCGGGCTCTATGGCGAGCAGACCGGCTCGACCGGCGAGGCGCTCGGCAACTTCCCTCAGGCGTTCACGCACCTCTCGCTGATCAGCGCCGCCTTCAACCTCGACCGCACGCTGAGCGACGTGCGAGGATAGCCGCGGTTCGAACAACGAAGAGGGTCATGAGGCGAATCGTCGCGCTCGTCGTCGCCGCCGTGCTCGTGGACGCGTTCGTCGCGCGGTCGTCGAGTCGCCGCGGCGCGAATCCAGTCTCCCGCTCACGCGGGACGACGTCGCGACTTGCAGCCGCGCACGATCTAGCGCCCTCGACTGCGCCCTCGTCGAAGTCGAACCCGATCGAGCCGTCTCGGACGCAGACGGACGACGAGGGGGAAGCATCGCAGGCGAACGCTCCGGCGCGGCGAACTTCATGGTCGGGTCATTCCTCCGGACGATCGGCCGTTGCCGGACAGCGGGGACGTGCGGCTGGAGGAGTGGAACGGCGGGGAGTGGATCGAGCGAGGGACGAACTTCGTGGACTGGCTGCAGCCGACGCAAATCGACACGTTGCCGGAGTTGCAACTCGATGCTCGCCATCTCGCGCCGGGGCGCTGGCGAGTCTCGCTCGTCGGCTGCTCGCCCGAAGATCCGCGGACGCAATCCGGGCCGGCGGTCGAGGTCGGCGTAGACAGTGGATCAGTCGAAGGCATCGAGCTGACGATCGGCGATCCCTGACGCTTCGCGCGCGCTTGTCCGTCGTTCGAGACGACCGTATCCTCCGCGCCATGTCGACGTCGATCTCGCCGCCTGCGCTCTTCGCCGGGCGGCGCTATCACTTGCACGCGGCGTGGCTGCGGCGGACGTTTGGCGCGCCCGTGCGTCGCGTTTCGCTCGATGCGGGGTTCACTTGCCCGAATCCCGACGGCACCGTCGCGGGCTTCGGATGCACGTAGTGCAACAACGAGTCGATCCACTCGTGTGCGACCGATGCGGGGCGAAGATGCAGGTGATCTGCAATCGACATTCGGGATTCTGTGCGTCCGCGGATAGGAACCGCGCTTCATTCAAGTGGCAGAGCCTCCTATTGCATATCCCGAAGGAGTGTCTCGTTGCATAGGCTAGAGAGGAGATTGTATAGGCGGCGCCCGTGACCGGGCCCCGCGTCGTCGCGTAGAGCGCGCTGCCGGATCCGTCGTCGAGGGTTTGCAACCGGCCGATGGGGTAGCTGACGCCGTTGAGCGGGAACAGACCGGGCGACCACTCGCCGCACGGCTCTTGCGCTCGGGAGAGGACCGGAAAGAGCAGAAACGAGAGAATCCTGCAACGGAGAGAAAGAGCTACGCGCGTCATCGCCGATCTCCTTGCCAGATCCGGCAACCTGGAGGTTTCTTGGCATCGTGAACGGCATGCTCCGTCCGGCGGCGCAGCTATCCCGTGCGCTTGATGCTCCTCACGAGCCACACGATCAAGAGCAGGAGGACGACGGTCACGAGGAATCCGATCACGAGTACCCAGCCGTGCATCATCATGGCGTCGCGCCTCCTTGCTTTGAAAGCGAGCGCATCGAACCGCGCATGCAAGGTTGGTGCCGTGCCGGCGTGAATGGACTCGATCCGGTCCGCTGGCGAACCCGCCGAGCGTTCGCGAAATCGCAGCAAACAAAAAATGTGGGATGAAGCTGGTCCCGGAGTAGGACCGCGGCACGAGGTTTGTGCGCTTCGCATGCAGATTGAACTCAATGAAATCCGCCGCCCGCAGCCGCGGTCGGCACTGAGAAGGAGTCGCTCATGGCTCATCAAGAGCACAAATCCTGTATCGGGGCCTGCATTCAGTGTGCGGAGGAATGCGAGCACTGCGGCAACGCGTGCATCGTCGAGAATCGGCCCGAGTGCGCCCGACTTTGCATCGACTGTGCCGAGATTTGCTGGTCGAGCGCGGCATTCATGAGCCGGGGCTCCCAGTTCATGGAAGCGATGTGCGTCGTTTGCGCGGACATCTGCGACGCCTGCGCTGCCGAGTGCGCCAAGCACAAGAACGAACACTGCCAGCGGTGCGCCGAAGCCTGCCGCGAGTGCGCAGAGGAATGCCGCAAGATGGCGATGCCATCGATGAAGGCGCGCGGCGCTCGCGTCGGCCAGGTCCGTTAGCGTCGGCTTGGATCGTCGAACGGAACATCGCATGGAGGCGACCGAGTCCACGTGGATCCCTCGCGCCGTCGAGCCGCGGCGGAGACAACTTGGGACCGAACCAGCCTGGCTTTCGTGAGGTACTCCGAGTGAACACAGCAGGTTCGCGCGACGGCGCGAGAGCCGCGCCGACTGCCGCGACGAGGAGGGTTTCGAAATGAAAGCGATCCTCAGAGCGCTGACCACGATCGTGGTCGTTCTTCTCGTCATGGTCGTGGTCGCTTGGGGCTTCGTGTACCTCGGCGGATTCGACGTGGCCGCTGCCGCCCCGCACAACGCGCTCGTCGAGCGGGCGTTCGTGGCGGCGCGGACGAGGGCGATCAAGGTCCATGCGAAGAGCGTTCATTCGCCGGCCCTCGCCGATTCAGCGCTCGCCGAGCGGGGCCTCGAGCACTACGAGAAGATGTGCGTCGTGTGCCACGGCGGCCCCGATCGCTTCCCGACGGAGATCGGCCGCGGGCTCGACCCGGCGCCGCCCGACCTGGGCGTCGGCGTGAACGCGTGGACGGATGGAGAGCTTTACTGGATCGTCAAGAACGGGATCATGTTGACTGGGATGCCGTCTTTCGGCGCGTCTCATTCCGACGAAGATCTGTGGGCCATCGTCGCGTTTCTCCGCAAGCTCCCCGGGATGTCGCCCGAGACCTATCACGCGATGCAAGAAAAGGTGGGGCACCACCCGAGCGAGCACGGACCCGAGCGCGATGGTGCGGGCGATGAACACGCGAGCCATCGCGAAGGGAGTCATTGAAACGCGCTTTCGGACGACGCACACGCGCGTTGCCATATCGAGTCGAGCCCGTACCGTGTCGCACGTCACGAAAAGTGTGCTCGACTCGAAGATGAACGGCGAATTGCTGAACTTCTGCTACCGACAATCGGCGTAGTGTCGAACGATCGCCGCGACGGGCGGATAGTCGAGTTCTTGCACGGGACGGGAACGTGCTCCGCGGCGACATGAGCCTCGCCGGCGCGCGCGCGAGGAGTTCGATTCCGTCGACCCGATCGCCGGCGCCCACCGCGCGATGAAGTCCAGCCTCACGTGCCTGTGGCAGGTCTTCGGTCGCAGCGAGATCCCGTTCTCCAACTGGGAGAAACTCGACCGCTGCTACGTCGACAATGGGTCGCCAGCCCTCGAACTCGAGATCCTCCCGCGCACCGTGCCAGCGGTCGTCCTTGCTCGCGTGGCTTACTGACGCGGACCGCGCCGGCGGCGCTCGGCTCTCGACGACCGGACGGGATCGAACGAACGGTTCCGTCCGTCCGCAAGGACGCGCGACCATTGGATCGCGCCGACGGCGGCTGGCCCGGCGGCGGCCGAAGAAGAATTTCCGACGGTGCGGCAGAAAAACCGGAGCGTCTCGGCGCGGACGTCTCTCATCCCCACCAGGGCGCCCGATCGGGGCGACGGCGGAAGGGGTCGGAGCATCTCGATGCTCTTCGCGGCAAGCGCGCGCCACCTTTCGGCTCGGGCATGAAGCGTCTGTGAGAAGAACTTTTTTTTGGCGAACGGGGGAATCGAAAGGAGACGACGGTGAACAGGTCGGGGAATCCATCATCGCAGCGGAGGCCGCTGCTTGGGTCGGCGACGTTCGTACTGATGGGGGTGCTCGGAGGGTTGGTTCTCGCGGCGACCGCGCAGGCGCAGTGTGATCCGTCGTTCGCGCCGCCGGCCACGTTCGACACCATGACACCGGTTTATTTCGTTGCCGTCGATGACTTCAACGGCGACTGTCGACCGGACGTGGCTGCGATGACTGCAAATGATCTCGTGGTCACTCTGGGAAATGGCGACGGCACGTTGCGCGCTCCCGTGCCCTATGAATTCACTGGCGTTAATCTCGGAATGTACAACGTCATCGCGGGAGGTTTCACCGGGCCGGGTCGCCACGACCTCGCGGTCGCTGTCGACGGCCCCGGAGTGGCCATCCTCAGAGGGAACCCCTCGGATGGGACGTTCCAGGCGCCGGTCTACTACCCCACGACTCATCCCTCGAGACACGTCCTTTCGCGCGACCTCAACCGCGACGGCCATGTCGACCTCGTGGTCACGAGCGACCAAGACATCGAGGTTCTCTTTGGTAATGAAGACGGTACCTTCCAGTCACCGATCAGCTATCCGAGGACGCACGGCAGCAAGACCGCAGAGATGGGTCAGACCACTGACGGCAGCGATTACGTCGTACTCGGAAGCGACGGGGATGGCTCGTTGCTCGAGACCTGGGTAAGCGATGCGCAAGGAACTCTCCAACAGGTGTTTGCCATCACGAACCCGATCAATTCGCTCGCGCTGGCCGACTTCGATGGCGACGGCATTCTCGACCTAGCCGCTACCAACACCAATCTCCAGATCTTCCTCGGTAATGGTGATGGTACGTTTCGAGTCTTCGGAGACCTGATACACATCTGCCGAGAAGTCGACTGCTCGAGCCCTCGAGGCATCGTGGCCGCGGACTTCAATGAGGACGGACTCGTTGACCTGGCCGTTTCGAGCATCAACTACTCAGACCTCGCCGTTCTGCGCGGCAATGGCGACGGCACCTTCCAGCCACCAGCCTTCATTCCCGCCATCAGTGGCGCGACGTTTCTCGCCGGTGCCGACCTCGATCAAGACGGCAGGCTCGACCTGATCCAGGGGACGCAGTTCTACCCGAACCTGAGAGTCCTCATGAACACGGGCTGCGGACCGCTCATGCCGGCGCGCGGCACCGTGGACATGGGAGTGGGCGGCGCAGGACCGGTCGATACGCTGCTGACCAATGGCGCCTCGAACGCGCAGAATTACGTTGTCGACGTGAGCGCCGCCACGGGCGGAAGCCTGAGCATCGTGGAGCCGCCGAGCCGCGTCGGGCGAGGGGCTTCGTATGCCGTGTGGATGTGGGTTGGCTGGCCGTGCGCCGGCACGGAGCAGGTCTTGCCGAGAGGGATCGGAGTGACCGGCATGCGCACGCCCATCCCGCCTGTGCAGGGCACTCAACCGATCCGAATCGCCAACAACACCGGCCACAACCAGCTCGGACTCGAGGATTGGCCTGGCCCGACGACCCGTCCAGCACCGTACACTCTGTTGACCCTGCCGCCCGGCGGTCCGCTTTCGTCGCGGATCGGGCGACGCTTCTACTTTCAAGGCGTCGAGCGCGATGACCGCTCCGCTGGAACCATTGGGTATAGCGTCACGAACGGCCAGCAGTGGCTCGTGGTGCCGTAGTCTTCCCGAATCCGCACAGACAGCCACCACGGCAGGCCGACCCCCGACCCGCTCGGAGGTCGGTCTGCCGTTTCATTCCTCAGCCTTCCACCATTGCCGCTGGCACGGCATCCGTCCGTTCTGGCGGTCATCACGTTGCGGTAGGATGAGGCTCCATCGCGGCGGCGCGGCGGCCGATCCCGGCCGCCGGCGCCGCCAGCGACGAACGATCGGGAGAAGGGCTTCGACTCGGCTCCACCGCGTGGAGTGTACGAGCTGCGATCGGATGCCGACTCCCCAGCGATGGAGCCTGGATCGCCCACGTGAGCCGTCGAGATCCGGAAGAAGAGCGCGCCGACTCGCCTTCCCTGCCCGACGCGCCCGAGGCCTGGGACCGACTGATCGAAGGTGCCGGTCCCGCGTCGCTTCTCGTGTTCATCGAATCGCGACTGGGCGACGCGATGCGCCTACGCCATCCTCCGGAGGATGTTCTCCAAGAAGCGCTCCTCCAAGCCTGGCGCGATCGAACTCACTGCGATTGGCGCGGGCCGAAGGCATTCCGCGCGTGGCTCCTCGCGATCATCGAGAACCGGATCCGCGATCTGGGCGGCTACGAGAGTGCGCTCAAGCGCGGCGGCGGAAGGGAACCGCTCCCTCTCGAGATGGACGACTCGTCTGAGTCCGGCGGCTCCCGCAGACCGGGGGTACTGCTTCCCTTCGCGTCCACGACGCCGAGCCGCATCGCCTCCTACCGCGAACGGGCGGCGGCCATGCGCGCCGCTCTCGAGGGCCTGCCGGGCGACGTCCGCGAAGTGGTCCGCTTGCGGATCTTCGAGCAAAAGACCGTCGAGGAGATCGCGAAGATTCTCGGGCTCGGGACGTCGGCAGCACTCCGACGGTTCCGCAAGGGGATCGGCATCTACCACCACCGGCTTCGGAGCGTGCTCTCGAGCCGCCTCGCGTCGCGCGCGCCACGCGAAGAAAAACCGGAGGCTCCTCTCGAGGATCCCTCTCGAGAAGATGGCGGAGCGCGGCGCGATCCGCCACTCTGAGCGATGAATCCAACGAGAGCCGAGCCTTCCGAGGACGACCAGGAGTTCCTCGACCGGGTCGCGGAGCACTGCTTCGCGCTCGTCGAGGAAGGGAAGTCCGTGTCCGTGGACGAGCTTCTCGACGGACGCGACCACCTCCGCGCCGACGTCGAGGAGCTGATCCGCGTCGCGCGGGAGGTCTCGGTCGGCGACTTCGTCGAGCCGCCCCGCGCCGTGCCCGGTTACTCGATCATCCGCGAGCTGGGCCGCGGGGGCATGGGGAGCGTCCATCTTGCCCGGCAGGAGAGCCTCGGCAATCGCATCGTCGCGCTCAAGGTCCTGCCGCCGTCGGCGGCGATCAGCGGGCGCGCCCGCGAGCGATTCCGAAGCGAAGCCAACGCGATCGCGAAGCTCCGCCATCCGAACATCGTCTCGGTTTACGACCTGATCGACGCTCCCGGGGTCCAGGCGTTCGCCATGGAGTGGGTGGACGGCCAGCCGCTCAGTCAGCTCATCGAGGAGCTGCGGCCTTCGGGCGCGGCCACGACGATGGACGACGTGCGGCGAATCCTCGGCGGTCCCGATGGGACTCCCGACGCGGCGAGCTACCCCGTGTTCGTCTGCCGCATCGGCATCGCCATCGCCCGCGCGCTCGCCGCCGTCCACGAAAAGGGGTTCCTCCACCGGGACGTGAAGCCGTCGAACATCCTTCTCCGTCGGGACGGCACTCCTCTCCTCTCCGACTTCGGGCTCGCCCGCGAGTCGGACGATGCCGCGACGACCCGCACTGGGGCGTTCGTGGGCACGCTCGCCTACGCGGCCCCCGAGCAGCTCCGCGGCGACTCCGGGCTCGACGCTCGTGCGGACGTCTACTCGCTCGGCGCGACGCTCTACCAAGCGCTCACGTTTCGCGCGCCGTTCGGCGGAGACGGCACCGTCACGATGCTGCGCCAGATCGAGGCCGGCGACGCGCCGCCGATCCGCCGGCTGAACCCGCGCCTCGCAGTCGACCTCGAGACCATCGTGGGGAAGGCGATGCGGACCGATCGCGAAGCGCGATATGCCGGCGCGGCGGAGCTTGCCGACGACCTCGAGCGCCTCCTCGATCTCCAACCGATCCTTGCACGGCCCGCGGGGCTCGCGACCCGCAGCCTGAAGCTGATCCGGAGGAACAAGCGCGGCGTCGTGGGAGCGCTGATTGGGAGCGTGCTCACGCTCGCTCTCGCGGCCCTATTCGTCGTCTATCGATTCGTCGCGCCGCAGTGGGTGGCGGCGGACGTTGCCGCCGCGCGCGTCGCGCTTCTCCGGCCGACTCAGGGAAACGAGATTCTCACGGCGATCGGAGCCGCGGAAGCCGGAAGGGGCGAGGGCGCGGAGTCGTCGCGGAACCCGCCGGCGCTCGTCGAGGCGCTCGCGGACTACGGCGCCGCACTCCGTCTGTCGCCGTTCGACGCCGCGCTTCGCCTCGAGCAAGACTCGGTCCGGCTCGCGAACGCACTTCTCGCCGGCTCCACGCAAGCGAACGATCTCGCGCGCGATCTCGAGGGGAGGGCTCCGTTCGCGGCGCACTTCGCGGCGAGCCGCCTCGGCGAGGATTCCGGGACGGGTTTCGGCGCCGAGCGTCTCGCCGCCGCGGACAACACCGACCTCCGCTGCCTCGGCCTGATCGCGATGCTCGTCGGGGACGTCGACGTCGCGCTCGACGCGTGGTCGCGCTTCGACGCGAAGGGGGACTCGGACCCGCTCGTCCTCGCGGCCCTCGGCAAGCTGTACCTGGCGCGGAGCAGCCCGGCTCAGGCCTATCCGCGGCTGGAGAAGGCGGTCCAGGCGTTCCCCGACGTGGGCTTCCTCTGCGTCGACCTCGCAGACGCGGCGCTGCAATGCGGCGACTTCGAGAAATCGGAACTCCTGCTCGAGCGCGCGCGCCACATGAAGACGCTCGATCCCGAGAGGGGGCTCGAGCGCGTCGAGGCCGATCTGTTCGCCGCCACGGGACGAGGCGACGCCGCCGTAGAGCAGTACAGCCGCCTCGTGCACCTGTTCGACAACCCGATCGCCAGGATCCACCTCGCGCGGCTGCTCGAGTCCCGAGGAGAGCTGACCGAGGCGCTCGCGGAGCTCGAGGACTCGCTCGATCGAGGCTGGGCGTCCGAATCGGTGCGAACGAGCCTCGTTCAGCTCGCCGATCGCTGGTGGGCCGCGCTCCCAGGGGACGAGCGTTCCCGGCTCGTGCGCGATACACTCGACGACCCGGAACGTCGCGGCGGACTCCTGCGAACGCTTCGAGCGTACGCGACGTGCGTCTCGAGCGAGACGCGCGACCGTGCCCCCGCGCGCGTCACGAGCGAAAGGCTGGACGCGGTCGGCGAGCGGATGCGGGTATCGGACTCGACCCGCTGGGCGCACTGGAGGCTCTACTCGAAGCCGATGAAGGACCTGCTCGTCCTCGCGTGGCTCTCGGACGAACCGGACGCGGGTACTCGAGTCGTGGAAGTGCTCGTCCGGACCGGGCGCGCCGCCTTGGCGTTCGAGGAATGGCTGCGCCCCGTGCCGGCGAGCGCGCTCGGGACCTTCCGAGGGCTCGGCGATCTGCCCGGCGGCCGACATCGGAGCACCGCGGTTGCGTTGTCCGCGGACGGCACGTCCGTCGTCGGAGACGGCGATTCGGCGAGCGGAGAGGAAGCCTTCCGGTGGCGCGACGAGATCGGCATGATCGCGCTCGGCCATCTCCCGGGATTCGAGCGCAGCAGCCACGCGCTCGGCGTCTCCGCGGATGGCAGCGTGGTCGTGGGCGCTGCCGCGCACGACGCGTGGGGCCGCCGTGAGATGGCGTTCCGCTGGACGCGCGGGACCGGGATGGTCGCGCTCGGCGATCTTCCTGGAAGCATCGTTCTGTCGGTCGCCACCGCGGTCACCGCCGACTGATCTCAGGTGTTCGGGTACAGCGCCAGCGAGCGCGGCCAGGTCGCGTTCCGCTGGCACGAGTCGACCGGCATGGTGGACATGCGTTGGCCGGGCTTCGGCAACGAGATCTTCGGGGTCACGCCGGACGGATCCGCCGCGACCGGGAGCCAACACGACGACAGAGGGACTCGACTCGTACGTTGGAGAGGGGAGTCGGACATCGAGGATCTCGGCGAACTTTCGGCCGGCCGGCCGGGCGGCTGCGTTTCTCACATCTCCGCCGACGGACGCACCATCACTGGCTTCGCCCTGTCGGCCGAAGGTCCGCACGCCTTCGTGTGGACGGAAGCCGCCAGGATGTCGACGCTCGGCGACCTCGACGGAGGCCCCGTCGACAGTCGGGCGGTCTCGTGCTCGGACGACGGAGCGTGGATCGTTGGATTCGGCACCTCGGCGATCGGCCGCGAAGCCGTGATCTGGGACTCGAGGCGGTCCCTGATCCGCGTCGCCGACTTCCTCGCCGCGCACGGCACGCGCGTGCCTTCAGGCTGGACGCTCCAAGAGGCCACAGGCATCGCGATCCAAGGCGGCGTCATGACACTCGCGGGAACCGGCAGCAATCCCGACGGCGATCGAGAGGCCTGGATCGCGAAGGCGGTCCTGTCGGATCCCTCCATCGACACCCGGCCTCGCTGACCGGGGATGTCCGTCCCGAAAATACCGTCCGACCCGAACGGTTTCTTTGCGACCGCGCTGGTATCGAAGCCCCCTCGCTCCTGAAGAAGACCCTCGGCCACGGTCCTCGTCGCGGCCATGAGGAATGGCACTCATTCGGGCACAGCGGTTCAAATCACGGACCCGCGAGTCGTCGACGAGATCCCGGGCCGCCTCGCAAGGGGCGGCGGCCACGATCCGTTCGAGGCGCGCGCGCCGGGCCGTGATCGGTCGTCGTCGCTGGACCGACCGACAATCCTCGATCCGACGCCGCCACGTCAGTGCTCGCACTCGTCGGGGATCCCGTTTCCGTTGAGATCGACGCTCGTCGCCGCGGGGTAGTCGAGCTGCACCTGGATGAACGTGCCTCCCTGGGGCCCACACACGCCCGTCCAAACGGCCGTGGTCGGCCGCATGAGGACCGTCATGTTGCCGGACGGACCTCGGCGCACGTTGTACTCGTCTCTCGACAACGTGATCGTGGCCTGATTCGGCGTGCCCGGACAGTCGGAGGCTCCGCTGACGAACACGTTCCCGACGAACCCATTGTTGAGGTAGACGGAGACGTACTCGTCGGACGCACTGAAGTCCCCCTTCGCGAAGAAGCGAAGCGTCACGTTGCCCGATGCGGCGGGGGTGGCGGCGAACGTGTGAAGCTGGAAGAACTCCGCGCCATTGTCCCAGCCGATCGGCGAGAGCTGCGGAGACGTCGCGCCGTAGACGAAGTGCAGGTCGCAATCGTCGGGAATCCCATTGCCGTTGCAGTCCGGCTCGCAGGCGTCGAGCACTCCGTTTTGATTGCAGTCGGGGAAGTTGCCGGAAGCAATGTCGCACTCGTCGGGAATGCCGTTTCCGTTGCAGTCGGTGCTCGTGCCCGAGGCGATGTCGCAAGAATCGGGGATGCCGTTGCCGTTGCAGTCGGGCACGGAGTGGTTGGCAATTTCGCAGGCGTCGTGAATGCCGTTGTGATCGCAGTCGAACGCGGCGATCTCGCACCCATCGGGGATGCCGTTGCCGTTGCAATCGGTGACGAGACCGCTCGCGATGTCGCAAGAATCGAGCTTGCCGTTGCCGTTGCAGTCGTCGCACTCGTCCGGCCGCCCGTTGCCGTCGCGATCGTGGCTCGCCGGCAGGATCGTGTGGTTGAGAAGGACCGAAACCGTGCGCGACGGCCCGTTCGCGGAGACCACGTCGATCGTCCCGTTCCCGTCGAGGTCTCCGAGAGCAAGATCGAGTGCGCCACCTGCTTCGACGGCGAAGCTCTGCGCAGCCGAGAAGGCCGATACGGTCATCCGGCACGCTTCGGGCGCCGACTGCAGCGCCGAGATCGCAGTCATCGTGTCATTGGCGATGGCAAAGTCGATGGCGCCGTTGCCATCGAGATCCGCACCTCTGGCCGCCGTCGGCGTGATTCCGAGCGTGTAGGCCGTGGTGATCGTGAAGAATCCAGTTCCGGAGTTCACCATGAGCGACGCGTCGCCGTTCGCACGATTGCAAACGAGGAAATCGGGCTTTCCGTCCCCTGTCACGTCACCTGCGGCAATCGCCACGGGATTCGCGAACCAGCCCACCTGGGCGTAGGTGTTCGGGACGCTCGCGTTCGCGAACGTGATCGACGTGGTGCTCGTGTTGCGAAGCACGAGCACGCTGTTATCGACCGAGTTCGCCACGGCGAGATCGACCTTGCCGTCCATATCGACGTCCGCGGCGGCCATCGACGACGCGCCCGCCCTGGCGTTGTTCGAGTTGGCCAGACGGGTGAACGTGCCATTGTTGTTGTTGCGAATGAACTCGACTTTGCCCCCAGTCGTCGAACCTTTCAGCACGGCGATATCGAGATCGCCATCGCGGTCGAAGTCTTCGAGGACGAGGGCGTTCGGCACGACCCCCGACGCCGACGTGCCGAGGGTCACCACGGTCATGATCGTGAACATGCCGTTGAAATCCGCCTGTCGGAAAATAGACACCGAGTTCGCGTCGTTCGCGACCACGACGTCGGTCCGGCCGTCGTTATCGAGGTCACCTGCTGCCATGGCCGTAGCCAATCCGTTGATCGAGCCGGCGGTCGAGACTCCGGGAACGAGCACGCCGCCTCCGGTGTTGAGGAGCGCCTCCACGCCATTCGACGTCCTCGCCGAGACGAGCACGTCGCGAAGCCCGTCGCCGTCGATGTCGCCCACGGCAACGAAATCAGCCTGAAGGTTCGAGACGAAGGTTTGCGCCTCGTCGAAGCCGAAATGCTGCGGCGTTACGTCGCACGAGTCCGCGATGCCGTTGCCGTTGCAATCGCGCTGGCCACACGCGTCTGGAATGCCGTCGTGATTACAGTCGCTCGCGACGCCGTTCAGGATGTCGAGCATGTCGTCCCTGCTGTTGCCGTTGCAGTCTTGACCGACGGGGCCGGTGTAGACCTGGAGAAAGCGCGCGTAGTCGTCCAGGTCCACGTCGCCGTCCTCGTCGTAGTCGAACGCGATCAAGCAGTCGATTCCGGGGGCTTGAAAGCCGAGGGAATTCTTCGGCCCCGAGAAGCAAGCGGCGAAGGCGCCGAAGTCCGCCAAATCGACGTCCTGGTCGTTGTCGTGGTCTCCTTGAAGCCCATAGACGTTCACGGCGACGCCGTCGGAGCGCGACGCGAAGAAGGCGGTCACGGACGTCGAGCCGAGCGCCACCGAACGAACTTTGCCCGTCCCGTCCACCGTTGCGATCGCCGAGTTCGTCGACGTGAAGCTGATCCCCGTGGCAGACGACAGGATCTTGCGATCGATACCGTCGGAACCGTGGGCGACGACGTTCAGCTCCACCGAGGGCCTCGAGGGGTACAGCTCGACCGGATCGGGATCGATCGTGAGACTGGTGACCGACACGAACGACGGGATCGTCGTCTGAATCGTCACCGGATCGCACGTGAGGATGCGATCGCTGCTCGTGGTTCCGAACGCGGAGACTTTCAACGCCCCGATCGTCTCGAGGTCGCACACGACGGTCGCCCGCCACGTGCTCGTCAAGCCGTCGAACGTCGCAACCTGGAGGTCTCCATCGATTCCGACGAGAACCCAGTCCGCCGTGAATCCGTTGATCGATCGAATGACGACCGGGATCGCGCTCCCGGCACCGAAGGAGTCGACCGAAGTCGGCGAGACGATCTGAAGCCCCTTCACGGGCTGTTGCGACGGAGCGGTCGTGCTCGCAGCGGTTCCCGGACCGCCGCCGCCCGGCTGGACGACCAGGCGTGGAGGCGCGGCGGGGAACTTGTCTTCGAACAGCCCACCGCCGATGCGCGAGTTGAGAACAAAGCGAGCGCGCTGCAGTATCACATTGCTTGCCGACACTCCAATAAGACAATTGTCGTGCGGTGGGCTGCACAGATTCGGAACGTCGCCGAAGTTCGTGTGGGTCATCTCCCAGTATCCACCATCGGGCCCACTGAC
>JACOTG010000298.1 GCA_016178505.1 Planctomycetota bacterium | reverse complement strand
GGCCAAAGGCGAGAACGGCGGTTGGTTCATGGTGAAGAGCTATAAGGACACTCTGACCTACGAGGGCTACACGCCCGAGCAAGTCGTCGCCGTTGCCCGCGACGATCGAGTTCACGATCGACGACATCGCGCGCGGCGACGAGTCTTCCGCATAACCGGCGACCGTGTTGCCCACGATCGTGTCGTTGACGACGAGCGGGCTCAGCTGCGGCAGGATCGCTGGGTTCGGAAAGGAGACCGTGGTTCGAATGCCGACGGCATTGCCGGCGAGGACATTGTTCGTCGCCGAAGTCGTCAGTCGTCCGCTCGCTTCGGTGCGCAGGACGATGCCGGCATCGACGTTGTCGGCGATCCAGTTCGCGTCGATCGAACCGACCACTTCCCCGTCCGAGAGATATCCCTCGAACGTCCGAAGCAGGCCCGCGAGCACGAAGATGCCCTTGTCGTTCTGCCGAACGACGTTCTTGCGCACCGTCACGTTCAGTGACGTGGTCGGAAAGTTCGGATCCGCCGGCTCTCTTTCGCAGTACGACTCCAGCTCGATTCCCCGGCCGCTGTTCGCCTCGACGACGTTTCGCTCGATGAATGTCCGCGCCGACAGGCACCCCGTGAACGCGATGCGGATCCCGTCGCGACCGTTTCCGCGAACGAAGCAATCGTGGATGCGCACCTCACGCCCGACCGCGATGCCGCGAACGCCGTCCTGGTGTCCCTCGATCACGCAGGATCCGATCTCGACGTCGACCGAGCTTCCCAAGTACGACGTGAAATCGACCCCCGGAGCCGCCGTTCCTAGCTCGCGCGCGAGGGTGAGCCCGAACAACCGTGCGGCGCCGGGGACGTGCCGTCCGAGGAACGTGCCTTGGAACACGGCGACGCTCGGTCCGCCCCGAACGATTGTCGTCGCCGCGCCCGATCCGACGATCGTGACGCCGCTCAGGAACGGAATGGGGAAGTGCTCGCCGAGCGCCGAGTCGTACGTGCCCGGGAGGACGTGCAGCGTCGTCACCGGCTGAGTGAGTGCGAAGGAGAGCGTGCGCCATGGTTGCGCGAGCGTGCCGACGCCCGCGGTGTCGCTGCCGTTTGCGGCGTCGACCCAAACCTCTTGCGCGTGTGCGATCGCCGCCACGAGTACCACGAGAATCCCGATCGCCAGTCGCTTCATGCCGTCCTCTGTGCTTGTGGAGCCGACGCCACCCGGCTTCCGTTGGTCCCTCGTCGCAGCGGCGCTCGCAGCCTTCCGCGATTCAGCACCCGCGCGAACACAGTGCGAAATAATCCGCCGGAGTTGATCCTGGCTCCGTACGCGTGTGGTCGATTACGGCACTCTCACGACGACGGCGTTGGTGATGGCGTAGCTTCCATTCGTCGATGCCGCGTCGGCGATGAATCCCTGCAGGGTTGCCACGACGCCCGAGCGGGTGTTCGACGCGCCAAACGTCGCGCTGAAGGGCGCGGCAGTCGAGGGCAGGCGGCCGCTCCCGAAAATCGACTGGGCCTGCGGCCGCGCGATGTTGTTGAAGATCACCAGGGCTCTCGACGACCCGGCTCCATTGAGGGGTGTCGGGAAACACGCCGTGCCGAGCCCGTGCGGCTGGCGCGTCGGCGTGGTCGGATCCGGGACTCCCGGAAACACGAACAGCACGAACGCTGCCGGGCTCGGGCCTCCGGGCGGAGCGCCGACGTCGATTCGCACGGCGGTTCCGGCCGAGATCGACACCACTCGATCGACGTCGCCGATGCTGCCGTTCACCGTGAGGACGTCGGCCACGGGACCGAGTCGCGCGTCGACGTTTCCATACCGGCAGGCGAGATCGATCGGCGCGAACTCGTGCGCGCCCATGTCCACGGCGCGCGTGCCGTCGCGATTGCCGTCGAAGTCTCGAGGGAGTCCGTCGATGTCGACTCCGGGGAGCTGCGGCGGCGCCGGCGGGGCGAGCGTCCCAGCGTCGATGCACGGCGACGTCGCGCGCAGTCGGAAGTCGCGGTTGGCTGCGTCGACGAACTGGGGATCCACGGAGAGGTTGCCGTTCCCGGATGGGAAGCCGCCGGTTCCGATGTCGGAGAACGCGACGTTGCCGCTCGCGACTCCGTCGAGGTCCGTTCCGTCCGCAACGACGATCGAGTCGACGATGCGCACGTTCGCGAAGCGGCCCTGCCGCACGCCGACGACCGTGTTCTGGGAAATCGTCGAGCCAGCTACGATCGCTTGGATGGAGGCTGGCGCCCTCGTGCTGTAGGTGGACGGAGCGTCGACCTCGATGCCGCGCTGATTTCCCGCAGTGACCGTGTTCGTCACGAGCGAACGCAACTGGCCGATTCCGGTGCAGCTGAGATAGATTCCGCGCTCGCCGTCGAGTACGCGATTCGCGTCCAAGGAGGCATCGAGCGTGCCGCCGCGGAATACGGGAGGCTGGTAGTTGTTCGACCCGGTGAATCCTCCGGAGAGCAAATAGACCCCCGTTCGATTGGCGACGAGCGTGTTGTTCGCGATCAGCGGCGTCGACGTGACGTCGTCCGCACCGACCACGACGCCGGAACCGCCGTTCCTCTCGAAGCGATTGCGCTCGATGCGCGGCGAGCCGGCGCCGAAGATCTCGATGCCGTCACCGACCATGTCGCGTATGACGCAGTCGTGGATCCAGGGCGATCCGATCGCGAATCGCAAGTAGACGCCGTATCCATGGCGCTCGATCACGCAACGGGAAATCTCGACCTCGAGGGGAGTGTTCGAGTATCCGTTGAGTGCGATCCCGACCTCTGGGAGTTGCGGAACGACGTCTCGAGTGATCGTGAGTCGGTCGATCCGAAGTCGAAACGGCGAGGCGAACGAGAACGGGCCCACGAGACCTGCCGCGCTTCCCGGCACGCGGATGATCGTGGTCGCGGGATCGGCTCCGAGAAGATTGACGAACGGATTCATGTGCAGCGGAAAGACCTCTCCGAGGGCTGAGTCGTACGTGCCGGGATTGATGTGAACGTTTGCGGGCGCCGACGCGGAGGGTGGATTGAGCACGGTCAGCGCACGCGTGATCGTGCGCCACGGTCGAGTGACGGAGCCGTCGCCCGCCGTGTCGTTGCCGTTGGCGGCGTCGACCCACCGCTCTTGCGCGCGGGCGGCCGACCCGAGCATCCCGATGACGAATACGACGAGAAGCCGAACGCCGAATCGCTTCATGTGTCCCTCCGATTCACGGGAGCTGCCTCGGACTTCGACTGCGCGACAGCTCATTTTGGATTTGGCGATTTTACGCATGCCGGCTGTGTGTCGGCCTTCTCCGTAGGCGTCGGGTCGATCACGGTACCCTCACGACGACGGCGTTGGTGATCGCGAATGCGCCGTTTCGCGACGCGGCGTTCGCGATGAATCCTTGGAGCGTGAAGTTTCGGCCGGACTGCGTTGCGGAGCCGGGGAGCGTGATCGAGAACGGCGCCGCGTGCGAGTGCAGGCGGCCCGCGCCGAGGCGTTGCTGCGCCGCCGGCGCCAGATTGTCGAAAAGCGTAACCACGAGCGGGCTCCCGCCGGTGAGCGGCGTCGGAAACGAAAACGCGCCGAGGCGCGCGGGCTGCTGCGACACGTCATTCGATGACGGGACGCCGAGGAACGCAAATAGAGCGAACGCCGCGGATGAGTTCGGATCGCTCGGCGGCGACGCGACTTCGATCGTGATCGGAGTGCCCGCGGCGATCGTCACCTCGCGTCCCGAGTCGCCGACGTTTCCGTTCACGCGAAGCACGTCGGGCACGAGGCTCGCAAAGCCGTCGACGTTGCCGTAGCGGCAGCCGAGCCCACCCACGACGTGCTCGAGCGCGCCGATGTCGACCTGCCGCACGCCGTCGCCGTCTGCATCGAAGTCGCGCACGCGCCCGTCGAGATCGAGGCCGTACGGAAGAGGCGAGCCGTCCGGCAGAGTGTTGATGCCGGCCTCGATGCACGGCGATGTCGAGAGCAGTCGATAGTTGCCGTTCGCCGGATCGACGAACTGCGGGTCGGCCGAGATGTTGCCGTTCGTGCCGGCGAGAGCCGGATCGCCGACGTCGCAGTGGCTCACGCTCGACGGCGTCACACGGTCGAAGTCGACCGAGTTCGAGAAGACAATCGAGTCGATCACAGTGGGCGTCGCATACGAGGTGAGCTTCTTCAATCCGGAGTCGGAGCATCCGACGATCGTCACGTTCGAGAGCGTCGGCGCGATCGATGGATTGTCGATGACGAGATCGGCAGTCATCGACACTCCAGTCTGGCAACCGGCGATGACGGTGTTCGAGATGAGCGGACGGATGACGCCCCTACCGCCGACGTTCATGGAGATGCCGATCCCGCCGCCGGTGATCGTGTTGCCCTCGAGGACGGTATCGTTCGTCCCGCCCCAGTAATAGTAGGGGGTCGGGTAGGGGTATCCGTACGGAACTCGGAGAGCACCGCCGGCCCCGAGAGAGAACCCGACCCCATTTCCGACCAACGTATTCGAGGTGATCAGCGGCCGGATCGAATCGTAGTCGCCCACGAGGATTGCTTGGCCGTTGTCGATCAGCAGATTCCTTTCGGCGCGCGCAACGCCAAGCAAGGCGATGCCGGTGCCGCGGATGGTGCAGTCGTGAACCCAGGTCGAGGCGCCGTTCCCGTAGACTCCATTTCCGAAGTTCTCGATGACGCAGCGCGAGATCTCGACGTCGCCGCGACCTTCGAATGAGAAGGCCCTGGAAAACTCGGTCGACTCCTGACGGATGGTCAACCCTTGGATGTGAATCCTCGTGTTCGCCGGCGGCGCGCCCTCGAACAAGTCCGCGACTGTCTGCGTCGTGAGGATGATCGTCGTCGCGGCATCTTCGCCGATCACGTCGACGTTCGGTCGCAGGCGCAATCGGTTGATCGTCCCGCCGACCGGTTCTTCGTAGGTGCCCGGGCGAACGTGAAGCGCGACGCGGGTCGGCGAACCCTCGCGGGGCCATTGCGAAAGCGCAAACGCGATCGTCTGCCACGGCCGCGCGACGCTACCGTCGCCGGTCGTGTTGCTCCCGCTTGCGGTGTCGACGTAGCGATCCTGCGCCCAAGCCGCCGCCGCGCCAATGACGATCACGAATGCCAAGAGCATCCGAACGCCGAGTCGCTTCATGTTTACCTCCCGTGATACCGGATCCGTCTCCAACGTCGTCCGCGCCACGACCCGTCCGCCAAACGTGTCGTGTTCTCTCGGAGCCTGGCTCAGATTCGGCAGATTCAACACGCGTATCCCCTCCGCTCGCCCAATCGCGAATCTGACGAATCTGTGCCTGGCTCGTACGCGTGAGTTCGATCACGGCACCCTCACGACGACGGCGTTGGTGATCGCGAATGCGCCTTGGCGGGACCTCGGGTCGGCGATGAAGCCTTGGAGCGTCAGCCGGCTTCCCGCACGCGCGAGCGACGCCGGGAGCGTGACGGTGAACGGAGCCGGATGAGAGCCGAGCCGACCCGCGCCCACGCGAGCGTGCGCCGCCGCCGGCAGATTGTCGAACGCGACGAGCACGCGCGGATCCGCGCCGTTCAGCGGAGTCGGAAACGCGCTCGTCCCGAGATGCGCGGGCTGCGGCGACGCGGTCGTCGCGTCGGGGATCGCGAGGTACGCGAACAGCGCGAAGCGCGCGATCGCGGGGCCATTCGCAGGCGCGGTCACGTCGAGCCGGATCGGCGCGCCGACGGGCGCGTGGACGACGCGGTCGGGATCGCCGGCCGAGCCGTTCACGAAAACGATGTCGCTCGGAAAGCCCACTGCGGCGCCGACGTTGCCGTAGCGCCAGCCGAGCCCGTTCGGCGCGAACTCGAACGCGCCCATGTCGGGCCGCCGCACGCCGTCGCGATCGCCGTCGACGTCGCGCGCGATCCCGTCGAAGTCGAGCCCGGGGAACGCGTGCGCCGGAGCGTTCGGCGAGCCGGCCTCGATGCACGGCGAGGTCGCGCGCAGGTGGTAGTCGTGATTCGCCGCGTCGACGAACTGCGGATCGGCGGAGATGTTGCCGTTCATGCCGGCGAACTCGCCGTCGCCGATGTCGCAGTATCGAACGCGTGACAACGTGAGTCCGAGAAGATCGTTCGCGTTGTCGGTCACGATCGAATTGACGACTTCGAGGGTGTCGAACGAGGTCACCTGCGCGACAACACCGGCAGTCCGGTTGGCGACGATCGAGTCGTTGACGAGACGCGATTGGTTTTGAGGCGTGCCGTAGATCCTCTCTACGGTCGCCCGCACTCCGACTCCGTTTCCCTGGACGATGGAGTTCGAAACGACAGGCGCCAGCTTTCCCCAGCCCTTGGTCCGAAGGATGACTCCGGCGTCGGAATTGTCCTGAATCCGGTTCGCGTCGACTCGCCCTTCGATTCGGCCGCCATAGTAGTCACCATCGACGAACGTGGCCCATCCCGCGCTGAGCGAGATCCCGGCACCATTGCCGGAGATCGTATTGTTCGACACGAGGGGGCGCAACGCACCCGGATGGTCCATATCGGTCGGGTAGAGCTGGGGCCAAGTGTGGAACAGTTGCACTCCGAGGCGGCGGTTCCCCTCGATCACGTTGCGTTCGATTCGCACGTCGAGCGTGACCTCCAGGCCTTCGCCACCCACGCCGATGCCGTCGTGAAGGTTGTTGCGCAAAATGCAGTCGTGAACGAAGAGAGTTCCCGATGCCGCGTCGACGACGATGGCGGAGATCTGGCCTTCGATGACGCAGTCATCGACTTCGACATCGATGGGTTGCGTGGATGAGATCACCTCGATGCCGTTCTGCTGCTCGTATGCCTCGTCGGGCAGAAGCTCCCGCGTCAGCGTCAGTCCAGCGACTCGGTACTGCACTGGGCGGTTCGGATTGAAGACGGCGAACACGTCGTAGCGCCCGGGGGCACGCAAGATGGTGACTTGGGGATCGACGCCGACGATCGATAGGCCGGGCAGCAACACGATCGGAAACGCCTCGCCGAGGGCGACGTCGTAGGTACCGGGCAGTACGTGCACCGTCGTGACCGGGTGAGTCAGTGCGTGCAGGTACGCATGATTGATCGTTTTCCACGGCTGCGCGAGAGTGCCGTCGCCTGCGGTGTCGCTGCCGTTGACCGCGTCGACCCACACCTCTTGTGCGTGCGCTATCGCTGCGAGGGACATCGAGAGGAACGCGACGAAGGCGAGGGGAAGTCTCGACACCGCTGTCTTCCTCCAAGGGGGTGCGAGTATTCTAAGCCCCGGCTCTCGAGTGAACCCTAATGAAACTCCGGACGATCAGCCTCGCGATCGCGCTCGCCGCCGTCGGCCTCGCCGACGTCGCTTGGCTCGTGCTGCGCCCGGCGCGGACGCGCGTCGTGCTCGTGGGGTTCGACGGGCTCGACTGGGCGGTCGTCGATCCGCTCGCGGCCCGCGGCGAGATGCCGAACCTCGAGCGACTGCGGCGCGCGGGATCGTCGGGGCCGCTGCGCTCGATGCAGCCGATGCTCTCGCCGATCCTCTGGACGTCGATGGCGACGGGGAAGACCGCGGACAAGCACGGCATCGGTTGGTTCGGCGTCGAGAACCCGAACACGCACGAATTCCAGCCGATCCAGTCGACGGCTCGAAAAGTCCAAGCGATCTGGAACATCGCGTCCGACGAGGGTCGCACGGTCGGCGTCGTGAACTGGTACGCGAGCTATCCCGCGGAAGTGGTGAGCGGATTCGTGGTGACGAACTACTTCGGCTCGCACGCATTCGGCATGACGGGCGAGCGCGTGCGCGTGAGCGCGGGCAAGACCTATCCCGAGTCGCTCTTCGACGAGGTCGAGTCGACGTACGAGCGGCACGCGCGCATCGCACCCGAGGATCTGCGACGCTTCGCCTCGACGAGCGACGGCGAGATCGCGCGGCTCGCGACGCTCGCGGAGTCCGAGCGTGCGAAGGATCCGCTGGCGCTCCTCCACGACACGATCGCCGCGGCGGATGGCACGGCCGCGACGACGATCGCGCTCGACCATCGCTTCGCGCCAGACCTCCTGCTCGCGTACTTCGACCTCACCGACGCGGCCGCACATCTCTTCATGCGATACCGCCCGCCGCCACTCGCGTGGGTCGATCGCGAGCGACAGGCTCGGTTCGCTGGCGTCGTCGACGAGGTCTACCGTCGAGCGGATCGGCTCCTCGGTGAGATCCTCGACGAAGTGGGGCCGCGCGCGATCGTGATCGTCGTCTCGGACCACGGCTTCAAGTCGGGCGACGATCGGCCGGCGGGCGATCCGGAGCGCGACGTCGACGCAAAGACCGCGGCCGAGTGGCACCGGCCGGACGGCGTGATCTGCGCCGCCGGCCCCGGCGTGCGCGCGGGCTATCGCATCGAGGGCGCGTCCATCCTCGACGTCACGCCGACGCTCCTCTACGCGCTAGATCTCGCGGTCGCGCGCGACATGGACGGCAAGCCGCTCCTCGAGATGTTCGACGAGCCATTCCGCAAAGCCCACACGCTCGAGCGCATCGCGAGC
>JACOTG010000297.1 GCA_016178505.1 Planctomycetota bacterium | reverse complement strand
TCGTCGCGAGATTCGAAGCGACAGATCATCGTCCAAGCGATCGGCGAGATCGGGCCGCCGGCGCGCGCCGCCCTTCCTGAACTCCTCGACCAACTGACCGACGAATCCATTCGACTCGCGTCGCTGGCGGCCATCGCGCGCGTCGCCTCCGACAACGTCAAGTTGAGAGGCGATCTGCAGAGTGGCACCGACTCGCAGTTCGGAAAGAATCTCGAGGTCACGCGATCGACGGCGGTGAGTTCGATCGCGGCGGCCGGAATCGACTGGCTGCCGCTGCTCATCGAGAAACTGCGAAGCCCGGAGTCGTTCGTTCGAACCTTCGCCGCGAACGGGATCGAGCGCATGGGGACTCGCGCGAACAGTGCCATTCCTGCGTTGGTCTCGGCGTTGCGAGAAGAAAGCAGCGTGATCGCGGTCGCCCATGCGATCGCACGAATGGCCAACGATCCGGGCTTCAGCTTCTCTCCGCGTCGCCGGCTTCAGGTGCTCTCGGCGAATCCCGAACGCGAGCGAGCCCTGCGCGAGGCCGCGCAATCGATGGGTCGTTTGGGACCCGAGGTGATGCCCTTCTTGATGTCCGGGCTGAACGACGAAAGCCCAACCGTCCGCGCGTTTGCCGCGCACTCGCTCGGGGCCATCGGAGCCGCTGCGAACTCGGCCGTACCGGCGCTCATCGCCGGACTCCGAGACGAGCGCGTTGCGCCCGCGTTCATGGAAGGACTTCGCGACATCGGTCCGGCCGCGGCCGCGAAACTCCTCGACGCAGTCCGAAGTGGCGATCCCGAATCGAAAAAAGCGATCTTCGCTGCGCTGGCCGATTTGGGCAAAGGCGCGGCCTTCGCATTGCCGGCGCTCATCGAAGGCCTTCGCGATTCCGACAGCGACACACGGAATGCCGCCATGGAAGCCATCGTCCTCATCGGCGGCGACGCGGTTCCGATGCTGATCTCGGCGCTGGGCGACTCGCGATGCCGAGAGTGGGCGGCTCTCTCCCTCCACCTCATCGGCCCTTGGAGCGCCCCTGCCGTACCGGCGCTCACCGACCTGCTTCTGGATGACGACTATCGAATCGTCGGCCACGCCGCCGAAGCGCTCCGAGCCATTGGCTCCGCCGCTGAAACGGCCGTCGATGCGATGTGCAAGCGGCTCGACGACTCGGACCCGCTCGTGCGGCGTCGCGCGCTCTTCGCGTTGGGTGCACTCCGCGGTCTTGCAAAGGGCGCCGTCGCTCGAATCGAGGCTGCACTCAAGGACCCGGACGGCAACGTGCGGAAGTTCGCCCACGACGCCCTCTACAACATCCAACAGGACCGATGAATGACAGCATCGCGTTGACGCGTACGTCGGGCGACGCCGCGCGCGACGCAAGTCGCGCGATCAATCTCGACCGTTGACGGGTCGGGTCACTCTTTCTCGGCGACCCGCCGGACGCGGAGTGTCTGGCCTTCGAGCGCGACACGCAGTCGGTCACGACTCCCTGCGCATCACGCGAGAACGTGAGGTTCGCCGCGCGGCGGCAGCGCGCTCGAGAAGCGACGGGCCGCAACAGACGTCAACGCGGGCTCAGGCTTCGTGTCCCCCGTGCGCGCCTCGTCGACTCGCTCGGCGATCGTCCAGACGTCGTTGCCGCGCATGCTGCGACCGTTCTCGGTGTCGGCCCGATTGACGAACACGAAATCGAGATCGGGCACGACCAGCAAGAACTGACCGCCGGTGCCGATCGCCGCGAACGTGTCGTGTGCGTCGAGCGCGTTAAGCGACGTCGACGAGGGACGTGTCGAAGACCCGTGAAATTATTCGATCGTAGTCGAATAATTATTCGACCATGATTGGAGACGAGACTCGACTCGACTACTCGAGCTGCCTCGCACGGCTATTCGAGCGGATCGGGGAGCCCGCACCGGGCCGCGTGCAACTCCTCGCGGGCCCGCGCCAGGTTGGAAAAACCACGCTCCTCCTCGAACTCCAAGAACGCCTCGGCGATGCGGCGCTATATGCGGCGGGAGACGAGCCCGCAGCGGCCCTGCCGGGATTCTGGGAGCAAAAGTGGCGCGAGGCTGAGTCGCGGGCCGAGCGCGGCAAGGCCGTCTTGCTCCTCGACGAAGTGCAGCACTTTCCGGATTGGGTGCCGCGGCTCAAAGGCGAATGGGATCGATTGAAGCGACGGCGCGTTCGGCTTCACGTCGTCGCCACCGGCTCCTCGGCACTCCACGTCGGCGCCGGCTCGAAGGAAAGCCTGGCGGGACGCTTCGAGAAAACGACTCTCGCGCACTGGTCGGCTTCTGCGCTGATGTCCGCATTTCGGCTCGGCGCCGAAAGCGCGGCCGCGGCCGTCGTGCAGTTCGGATCGTATCCCGGGGCGTTCCCGCTGCGCAAAAACCCCGCGCGTTGGCGCGCCTACGTGCGCGAAGCAATCGCGGAAGCGGCGATCGGACGCGACGTGCTGGCGCTGTCGACGGTTCGTCGCCCGGCCCTTCTTCGCCAAGTCTTCGCGCTCGCGGTTGGAATGCCCGCGCAGATCGTGTCGCTGCAGAAGCTGCAGGGACAACTGCACGACAAAGGAGCGCTGGACACGGTGAGCCAGTACCTCGGCCTTCTCGAGGAAGCGTTCCTCGTCGCTGGGCTCGAGAAATTCGGCGCGAAGGCGGTTCGCCGACGCGCGGCGCCGCCGAAGCTCGTGACGCTCAACAACGCGCTGATCTCGGCGCTTCACCCGGACGGACCGCCGGATCGGAAGGTCGAGCCGGCGCGTTTCGGCGCGTGGGTCGAGAATGCCTGCCTCGCGCACGCATGGAACGCCGGTCAAGCCGTGAGCTACTGGCGCGAAGAACCGCTCGAGGTCGATGCCGTGATCGACGGAAGCTGGGGCCCGTGGGCGGTCGAGGTGAAGACCGGGCGATTCGACTCGACGGACCTTCGAGGGCTCGTCGAGTTCTGTCGGCGCCACCCGCGATATCGGCCGCTCGTCGTCACGGACTCAGAGGGTGAACGCCTCGCGAACCGCGTCGGCATCGACGCCACCACCTGGACGCGATTTCTCGTTTCCGGTGCCGGAAGCGCCTGAGTCGGATGCCGCGGAGGTTGAGCTGTCGAACGTGAGCGTCGTGCCCTTTAGAGACCTCGCCGCTGGAACGGCACCACGGTTCGGATAGGATTCAAGCGATCGCTCCGCGAGCGCATCGCGGCCTTGGAGGAAGAGCCCCGATCCGGCCTCGCGAACGAAGCCCACTTCATCGAGTCGACACCACGCCATGGAACAAGAGCGAGTCGTGCGCTGCGTCGCTTGGGCATTCGTCGTTGCCATCCTCGTCGAAGGCATCTCTCGAGCACAGTCGCCGGCGGCGCTGGAGTGGAGCGGCACGGTCGCGGTGGAACGGGGTGAGCTCCAATCGAACAGGGTCGATCTCGCGCGGACGGCGAGCGAATGGGCAGAGCTCTGGAAACCGCTCGCCGGCGAGCCGCCGACGCCATTCGACGCGACGAAGCACATCGGGATACGCATCGTCGTTGCGGGGTCGCCCGTCGACGGAAGGCTCCTCCACGTCGCGGCGGTCCGCGAGGAGGAGGGATCTCTCGTCGTCCACTACACGCGCCACGAGAACAACGGCGTGTACGTCCAGTCCGGCAGTGCGGCCGACGAGGCGACCGATCAAATGGCGTCGGCGTCTCACGTTCCCCCACCGACCGTTGCCTATCTCGTGCGCCTCGTTCCGCGCACCTCCTTACCCATCGTCGCGAAGGCCTGGGAGAATCCTTTCGCGCTTCTCGTATCGGAGCTGGCGCGCGCGCACGCGTCCACCAGCCTCGTCGAAGCCCTGCAGTCGGTCGCTCGAGGCAGCACGATCAACCCGTGGGGCTGGACTCCCGACACGAGGGTGCTGGTCGGTTCGCTCTCTTCGTTCCTAGAATCGACGAAGATCCAAGAGCCGACCATCCGGCGCTATGCGATGGAAGGAATCGCTCTGTGCGGCCGGGACGCATACCCGGCAAGTCAGGTGCTCCTCGATGCGCTCGCCGATCCGGACGAGGCGACGCGGGTTGCAGCACTCGACGCGCTCGGCGGACTGGGCGACAGGCTGGGGCCCGCGGTGGTCCAGGCATTCGCCCGATCGGTCGATGATCCGTCGTGCCGGGTGCGTCTCGCCGCGCTCGGCGCCCTCGAGCGAACGGGCCCGGCCGCTCTCGGAGCCGTCGACGTATTGATCGCCGCGGTCACGAACCGATCCGTCTGTGACACGGCCGGCGTACCGAGCCGCGCATCGAGCGCGCTAGTCAAGTGCGGAGATCGTGCGGTCCATCCGATCCTCGCGGCACTTCCCGATTCCGACGCGGACGCACGGCGACTCCTCGTGCGCACGCTCGGCGCCATCGGTCCGCCGGCTTGGGAGAGCGTTCCGGCGCTGATGAAAGAACTCTCGAACGCCGACGTCGGCGTTCGCCGCGAAGCGGCTCGATCGATCGGTCTCATCGGTCGCGCCGCGAAAGGAGCCATCGACGCCGTCGCCAAGCTTCTCGACGATCCGGACGAAAGCGTGCGCCGCGAGGGCGTCATCGCACTCGGCCAGATCGGAGTCGCCAGGCCGGTGGTGTTGGCGAGTCTCGTCGCCGTCGCCGAGGACCCGAAGTCCGCGGTGCGAAAGGAAGCGGTACGAGCGCTCGGAGGATTTGGAGCCGAAGCGCGCGGCGCCGTCTCGATGCTGGTCGGGTTGCTCGCGGATCCTCTGCTGCGTCAGGATGCGGTGCAAGCACTTGGGCGCATCGGGCGGGACGCTGCCGGCGCCGTTCCGGCGCTCACTGCGCTCCTGTCTTCGGATGCCGGGAATCGCCGCGACGTCGCGATCGCCCTCGGCAAGATCGGGCCCGCAGCGCGGAGCGTTATCCCCATTCTCGGCGACCTCGCCCGGCGCGAAGGAGCCTGGGAGACTCCGGACGTGATTCGCGCGCTCGGACAACTCGGCGTCGAATCACTCCCCGTCCTTCTCGAGCTGCTTCGCTCGGGGCAGGCTTCGAAACAATCGATCGTCGCGGAAGCCATCGGAGAAATTGGACTGCCAGCGCGAAATGCTCTGCCCCAGCTCCTCGACGCGCTTTCGTCGAACGAGGTTCGGCTGGCAGCGCTGACGTCGATCGCTCGTGTCGCGTCCGACAGCAGCGACGTGCGAATGTACGTCACGAGAGCCGTGGACTCGCCATTCGGCCGCGATGTCGAGTTCACGCGCTCGATCGCCGTCAGTTCTTTGGCGGCGGCCGGGGTGGACGTTCTCCCCCTTCTGGTCGACCGATTACCGAACTCCAACATGTTCGTTCGAAGCTTCGCTGCCGCCACGATTGGGCGGATCGGGGCGAAAGCGAAGAGCGCCATTCCAGCGATGATCTCCGCGCTGCGCGAAGAGAGCACCTTTCACGAAGTCGCCGAGGCGATTACGTGGGTCCTGCCCGGCCCCGGCCATTCGCCGTCACAGCGGCAACAACTCCGCATGATGGAGGATCGAGACAAAGACGCCGCCATTCACGAGGCGGAAGCGGCCGTCGCGCGCATCGGCTCGGACATCCTTCCGCTCCTGGTGACGTCGCTGACCGACGCCAGCCCCGCCATTCGGTCTTTCGCCGCGCGCGCACTCGGTAGGATCGGCGCCGCGGCAAGGCCCGCGATCCCGTCGCTCGTCGCGGGTCTGCGAGACCTGCGATCGAGACCGGCGATGATGCAAGCGCTTCGCGACATCGGACCCGAAGCGGCCGAGGCGTTGGCTCAGGCAATGCGCGGTATGGATGTGCAATTGAAGCGGGCCGTCGTCTGGGGACTCGGCGATCTCGAAAAAGGCGCTGCCTTTGCGATGCAAGCGCTCATCGAAGGACTTGTTGACGCAGACGTCGAGGTCCAGAACGGCGTGAACGAAACGCTTCTCGCGATCGGCAGCGATGCCGTGCCTTCTCTCACGTCCGCACTGCGAGACTCTCGCCGACGCATCCCGGCTGCGCACGTCCTCGGCCTCATCGGCCCGTGGAGCGCGCCAGCGGTGGAGGCGCTCACGGACCTGATGTTCGACCCGGACCCGACCCCGGGCGGCCACGCCGCAATCGCGCTACGAGAGATTGGACCCGCTGCCGCGCCCGTGGTCGCGGTCCTGTGCGAGCGTTTGAAGAGCCCGGACGTGGCTGTCCGTCGACGGGCCGCCCACGCGCTCGGGGACCTGCGCGACTTCGCCAAGAGTGCGCGACCCGCGCTCGAAGCCGCGCTCGAGGATTCCGACGCGACCGTGCAGAGATTTGCCCACGACGCGTTGTGGTCGATCGACAACGAACGGTGACTGTCATCGGACCCAATGACTCGGTGAGATGACGACGATGAATCGGTTCGCCGTGATTGTGTTCTTCGGCTCGTGGCTGCTTGGTGGCGTCGCCGTTGCGATGCCGGAGGATCCTCAGGAGTGGCACGGGGCACACCACGCCGACCAGCCCGCCTTCGTTGCCAAGGTCGGTCAGGATGAGATCGTCGTCATCCGATCGTTGGATGAATGGGCACGATTCTGGCACCGCGTGGGCTCCCCGGTGCCGGAAGGGTTTGACGCCGCGAATGCCGTCGCCGTCGCGGTGCTCCCCGGGCGACCGATCGCGCACCACGCGAACCTCGAGATCCTCGCGATGCGCACGGAAAGCGGCGACGTCGTCGTTTACTACGCTCCCGTGCGTCATTGGTGCAGACCCGTCGGTGTTGCGGGCCACCCGGAGTGGCAGTACCTAGTCCGGCTACTACCCACGACGAGCGCGAGGGTCGTCGGCAAGGCGTGGAGCAACGTTTATGAATTCGTGGCAAGCGAGCTGGAGCGTCAACGCGCGGACGCACCGCTCATCGAGCAGATGAAGCACGTCGGGCTTCGCCCAGATAATGGGTTCGAGTTCGTTCGAGCGGTGCCCGCGTTGATTGCGGCGCTGCAGCTTTCGGAGCCCATGCTGCGGCGCGTTTGCATCGAGACGCTGGCGTATTGCGGCACTCGAGCCAAAGCCGCACTGCCAGCGCTCATCGACGCGATTGCGGATTCCGATGCGGACGTTCGCAACGAAGCACTGAAGGCGGTCGCGGCGTTCGGACTCGAGGCGCGCGCGGCCGTTCCCGCGCTCGTCGCGGCGATGAAGCGCGAGCCCGTCGATGTGCGGCGACGCGTGGCGTCGACACTCGGCTGCATCGGTCCGGCCGCGGCACCCGCCGTTTCGGACATCCTGGCCGACGCCCTTCTGGCCGTGGACCGATCGCGCAGCAAATCGACCGAATCGTACGCGAGAGCGCTACGCCGCATCGGCATCGCCGCTGCACCTGCCATTCTCGAGAAACGGCGATTGGCATCCCCACCGGAACGCGAGTTTCTCGACGGCGTGCTCGGTTCGATCCTCGGCGACTTCTTCCGCGACTTCCGACTCTGGAAGTAGGGCGCTACTTCTTCGGTGCGAGGCGCACGCGGAGCGTTTGGATATCATAGGGGCGCAGCGGTTGCTCGAGCTTGGAGCCGTCGAGCTTCGGGCGCGGGCCGGGGACGAGGTCCTCGACGAAGTTCACGGTTTCGGCGGAGACGATCGCGCGATCGAACGTGAGCGTCGCGCGCACGGGGTCGCCTCGGCTTTCGTAGATGCGGACGATCACCGCGTCCGAGTCTTCGGCCTTCTTCACGCCGGTCGGGATCACCGAGGACGGCTCGACGTCGAGGAACGAGTGCTGCGCGGCGCTCGCGACCGTGCCCATCGTTGCGACGAGCGGCGTGTTGAACGACGCGGCCTGACGCACGACGTCCGCGTCCTTCCACGAGCCTGCGTGCGGGACGAGCGCGTACCGGATCTTCTGCACGTACTGGTCGGGCTCCGGATCGGGGTAGTACGACGCGCGGACGAGCGAAAGCCGCAGCACGTTGTCCTTGACGCTGTGGCCGTGCTTGCAGTCGTTCAGGAGCGCGACGCCCGACTTCGCGTCGCCGACGTCGACCCAGCGCAGCGCGGGGACCTCGTCGCCGTTCCGCGGCCGCTCGATCGAGCCGAACGGGATCTCGTACGTCGCGACCGCGTCGGGCGAGACCGCGAGCGGAAACGCAACCTTCAGGAACGGCGCGGCGTGATCCTCGCCGCCCTTCTCCTTCCAATCGATCGTCGTCTCGAAGTCGACGCGCGGGAGGCCGCTCGTCAGCGACACGTCGGTCGTGATCGTCGAGTCGTGGAATTTTCGAGTGATGCGGGACGTCACGCGGAACGGATCATTGTGGACGAGCTCCACCTGCGCACGCGACAGGAGGGGCTCGATCTTCTCGATGTCTCCGATCTGCCACGCGCTCATGCCGTGCGGCTTCTCCCAGTGCGCCTCGAAGACGAGGCCCTTCTCGCCGGCGCCGAGGATCTCGCGACCGTTCTTCAAGTCCCGGATCGACGTGAGCGCTCCAGTCTCGGGATCGATCGCGACCCGAAGCTGATCGGTCTCGAGCACATCGTCTTTCGCTCGAGCGAGTCCAACTTTGTCGACGCCTGATCCGCTTCGGAGCCACGCGACGTGGACGCCAAGCGCCGGTACTTGCTCGGCGACGAATCCGACGCGCACGCGACCGCCGTCCGACGGCACTGGGCCGAGCACGTCCGCGCCCTGAATGCGGTCGGCCTCTTCTTTCGTCGTGTCCAGCTCTACCCATTCCGATCGCGGAAACGGAAGCGAGTTGAATACGATTGCCCCTCGCTCATTGCCGCCGACGATGCGCGCGAGGCGCGCCGTCGCGTCGCGCAGCCGATCGCGATCGCTCGCAAGCACCGCCTCGAACATCGCGCGGCTCTTCTTGTACGACGGGTGGATGCTCGTGCCGGGGAGCGTGTCGTGGTGGTGGTTCCACGTGATGTCCTTCCACATCGACGCGAACTCGGCGCCCGGATACGGCGCGCCCTCGAGCCACGCGCACGTGGCGAGCGACTCGGCCGCGACGGTCTGCGATTCGGCGTCGCGATTCCAACGCTTCATGTCGCCGTGCGTCGTGTAGCAGCCGCGAAAGACGAAGTTGAGTTCGTCCTTGATCGTCGGCACGCGCGTGAGGTCGGCCTTCTTTTCGAGCGTCGTGAAGAACGTCTCGGCGGTCGCGAACTTCACGGTCGGGAGGCCCGGCGACTTCTGCCAGTCGAGCGCCGTCGCGATCTGTTCGCGCGTCGGCCCGCCGCCGTGATTGCCGACGCCGTAGACCCACAGCAAGTCCTTCGCGCCCGTGGCGTCCTCCCACGGGAAGAGTTCCTCGATGAACTTTTCCGTGACGTCCGAGTTGTACCAGCTCCCCGTCGCCGGCTCCTCGAACGCGAGCACCTTGCTGCCGTCCGGCGCCTCCCACTGGAAGAGCGGCTTCCCCTTGCCCGCGCGGCAGAAGTAGTAGTAGCGCAGTCCGCCGGCGCGAAGGATCGCGGGCATCGTCGCGCAGTGGCCGAACGTGTCGGGCTCCCAGCCGACGATCGCGGTCTTCCCGAACTTCTCGCGGAAGTAGCGCTGACCATACAAGAGGTGCCGCGCGTGCGACTCGGCGCTGATCATGTTCGTGTCGCCCTCGCACCAGCGACCGCCGACGATGTCCCAGCGTCCTTCGGCGACGTACTTCTTCATCCGCTCGAAGACGTCGGGGAAGTTCTCCTCGGTGGCGACGTAGAGCGCGGCCGACGACTG
>JACOTG010000066.1 GCA_016178505.1 Planctomycetota bacterium | reverse complement strand
CTGTGTCGGTCGTGATGACGGCATCGCCGATGCTCGCGAGTGTCGTCCGGAAGATCTCCTTCTGTTCGTGGAGGATTCGCGCACTCTGCGTCCGGACACCGATGTCTCGACGGAACAGCCGAACGAAAGCGCCGACGAGAACCAAGCCGACGATCGCCGAGAGGAGGGTCGTCGATAGTGCGATGGCGCGACTGTGCTCCGATCCGCTGGTCCGTTCCGAGAGCAGTCGCCGTTCTTCCGCCCTCATCGCCAGGTTTTCATCTCGCAACGCGTCCATGGTCTGCTTGCCTTCATCGGTCAGCACGACCACTTGCGCGGCTTGGAAGCCCTCTTTCTTTCTAAGATCGATCGTTCGTCGAAGCTCGCTCATCTTCTCGGCGACGAGCCGCCGCAGCACCGGGATGTGGGCTCGTTGACTCGGATTGTCCGCCGTGAGACGTTGCAGTTGCTCGATCTCGCCCTCGAGCAATCCAACGGCGGCGTCAAACGGCTCGAGGTAATGAGATTCCCCGGTGATGAGAAAGCCTCGTTGCCCGGTCTCGGCGTCCTTCATGGTCGAGAGGACTTGTTCCAGCGACGTGATCACTTCGTTGCTGTGGGAGACGAGCGCCATCGTGTCGTACACCCGTCGCGTGTTCCAGACGTCGAGCGCGCCGTTCACCACGATCAGGACGGCGACCGAGCCGATGGTGACGAGCAGGCGCTTGTCCAACGTGTGGATCGGCACGTTGAGGTCGCCTGTGGGCTGCAGTTCGGGACGATTCACCGGGTCACTCTCCGTCACGTCACGCTGCGCGGCGCCGTCACCGCGCCGATTCTTCGCAAGCCGTCACCGAGGGTCATGCGGGGCGATTTCACATGAACGAGATACTGTGGACGTCGTCCACTTTCTCCAGAGATCCTGCGTGAGCAAGCTAACTCCGGATCTCGAGAAACGATAGTTCGCACGGGCGACGTCGTTCGACGCAGGCGCATCACGAAGGGCCATCGATCCTGACGAGTCGCCAGGCTCCTTGCCAGCGCGACCACCGGATGCACATGATGTGGGCCGCATGAGTTCGAGGAAACCGTCGAGCGCCGCTCCCGCGTCGATGTCGCCGCGCGCCCTCAATCGCGCGACGCTGTCGCGGCAAATGCTGCTCGCGCGCGAAAAGGTGACCGCGCTCGAGGCGATCGAGCAGTTGGTTGCCTTGCAAGCACAGTGGCCGAAGCCGCCCTTCATCGGGCTGTGGTCGCGCGTGCACGGATTCCAGGCGAAGGATCTCGCGGCGTTGCTGCATCGCCGCACGGTCGTGCGGGCGACGCTGCTGCGCGGCACGCTGCACTTGGTCTCGGCCAAGGACTACATGAGCTTCCGCCCGGCGATTCAGCCGGTTCTCACGCGCGGCCTGCAAGCGATCCTGAAGGAGCGCGCGAAGGCGCTCAGAGTCGATGCGCTCACTGCGGCGGCGCGCCGCTTCTTTGGAGCAGAGCCGCGCACGTTCACCGAGCTGCGCGCGTTCCTCATGGAGCTCGAACCCGAAGGCGACGAGCGGGCGATGGGGTATGCGGTGCGCACGCACTTGCCGCTCGTGCAAGTGCCGACCGATGACGCGTGGGGATTTCCGGCGGACTCCGATTTCGCGCTCGCCGACGCGTGGATCGGGAAGAACATCCTCGATGGCGAGGTGAAGCCCGACACGCTCGTGCTTCGCTATCTCGCCGCGTTCGGGCCGGCGAGCGCCGCCGACATGCAGGCGTGGTCGGGGCTGCAGGGACTCGGGCCGGTGTTCGAAGCGCTGCGGCCGAAGATGATTTCTGTGCGAGACGAGCGCGGCAGAGAGTTGTTCGATCTGCCGAATGCACCGCGACCGACCGAAGACACGCCCGCGCCGCTGCGATTCCTCCCCGAATTCGACAACCTCATCGTGTCGCGAGCCGACGCGCGATTCGTCGCAAAGGAACATCGCCCGAAGGTGTTCCTGCCCGGGCTGCGCGTCCGCTCGACGATCCTCGTCGACGGGCTCGTCGCCGCGGCGTGGGCCGTCACGCGCAAGAAATCCGCAGCGACGCTGACGATCGAGCCCTTCGCTCCGCTACCGAAGAAGACCAAGGACGAGATTGCCGCCGAGGGGGAGCGCCTGCTGCAATTCGTCGAGCCGGATGCCAGCGAGCGGCAGATCGCGTTCGCGAAAGTCGATTGAAAGACCGGTCCCAGCTGCCGGGCTCGGCGAATGGACGTGTCACGTCGCGCGCGACCGGAACGATTTCCCGGCGCGTCGCGCTCGTGAAGGAGTGCCGCGAGTCAGGAGGCGACGCGCCTCCGTCGATTGCTCCGTTGTCTTGCTGCGCGAAGCAGGGAAGCGCACCGAGGCGCGGGTTCCGGGCGCCGCATCGCCGATCTCGCATTCCGCGAAATGCACGCGAGCGATCTCATCGACGATTGCCAGGCCCAACCCGGCGCCCGAACCGTCCCGCCGCTCATTCGCTCCGCGATAGAAGCGCTCGAACACCCGGTTCTTTTCTGACGGCGGCACACCAGGTCCGAAGTCGCGGACGCTGAGCGTCACGCGTCTTGACGCCTCCGAACGAACGACGACGTCCACCGGTTTCCCCTCGGAATACCGAAGTGCGTTCGAGAGCAGATTGTCGACGAGCACTCGGAGCAGCCTCGCCTCGCCGCGAATCACGCCGACGGATTCATTGGCGATGCGGACGCGCTCCGGATCCGTCGCCAGACGTGCCGCCGACTCGCGGACGATCCCGACGAGATCGACCGCGGCGAAGGTACTGCGAACGACTCCGGCATCCATCCGTGCCAGGAGCAGCAGCCCGTCGACGATGCTTCCCATTCGGCGGGAGGTTACCAAGATGTCGGCGAGGAACTCACGATACTCGGCGCCGGAGCGATCGTGGAGCAGGGCCACTTCAGCGGCGTTGCGGATGACGGAAATCGGATTGCGAAGTTCGTGGGCGGCGTCGGCCGTGAATCGAGCCTGGCGGCTCGCGGACGCCTCGAGCGTCGAGACGGTGCGATCCAGGTCGTCCGCGACGTCGTCGACTTCGTCGTCCGTGCCGCGCCTCGGCATGGTGGCCGTCACCCCGCCGCGCAAGGCAGCGGCGACCCGGCGCAGGGCAACCACGAAGAACGGAGTCAACCCAGCGGCGACCGTCCGGCTCGTCTCGGCGCGGAACGAGCGCGCGAGATCCGATCCGAACGTGTCGCCGCTGGGTCGAACGGGTCGAGCGGCGCTTGGACGAACGCCGCGGGTCATCAGTGGCGGATCTCGACGAGCTCGACTCGCTCGCCCGTCCCCTCGTCGACCTCGAGCACCGTGCCGATGCCCGGCGCATAGAACTTGAACGTGACGTCGTTCGGCGAGATCGGAGTCGATTCCTCCGTTTCCAAGCAATGGCGGAACGTGCCTGCCGGCACGGTCACGGTTTGCTCGAACGCGATGACCTCGGCGATGTCCTCGGCAACCGTGGGCGAGAACTCTTGACGATAGACGTCCCCGATGTGGGGAGTTGCGAGCATGAGGATCCCGGGCTTGGCGCCGTTCTTTCCCGTCCGCCACGAGCCGTTCAAGTTGTCGAGAAGACCATCCTCGAAGTTCTTCGCGATCTCTCCGAAGTACCAGACGTCGCCGTTGGCGCGCTGGGCGAACCAATCGATCGTGTCTTCGTGCGGTTCGCCGTCGATGGTCACGACGTCGTGGATCGTCCGCACCGTGAATCCGCCGATGGTCGCCGTCTCGCCGAGAATGTTGAACTCGTCGTGTTCCAGTCCATCCGGCGTTTGCCGTTCGTAGACGAGAGTCGTTCCGGGGGCGAGGGGAAAGTACGTGTTGTCGATCGTCGTCGAGAACTCCGACGGTGCGATCTGGGGATCGTACGGTTCATGCCCGAGGTCCCCGCACAGTTCGACGCGCAGGTCGAACTGATCCTGGGCTAGGGCGATGGCGTCGTCCCGGCGCGAGCGGGCGATCGCGAGACACGCCGTGGGGTTGCACGACGGATCGTTCACGATCTTCGACGCGTTCAGGAGGAACTCGGCCCGCGCTTGATGAACCGACGCTCGCTGGATCAGCAGCGACGCGAGTTCGCACGGAGGAAGGTTCTCCGCGCCGGCGTCGGCGCGACGCGCGTAGAGAACGACGCCAGTGAGTCCAACGGCGACGACGGTCAATGCCAGTGCATTTCGGGGCTTCATCGTTTGCTCCTTTCATCGAATCGGTGGCTTGGGACACAATGAAAGGAAGCTACAGCCCCCCACCTTAAAGGAAGCTGAACGCCGATCTCGGGCTCGTCGTCGGCTTGGTCCGCAAGCGGTCTCGATTCCGGTTACGGGACGTCGATCACGATGGCGTTGGTGACGCTGAAGCCGGTCGGGTTCGCAGCGCCGGCGTCCTCGAGAATTCCTTGCAGCGTGACCGTGAGATGCGGCCGCAATCCTCCGGTCACGGTGACGCTCCACGGCGCATGCGCCGGTGGGCTCGGGACTTCGAGCACGCCGCTGCAAACGGCCGACGGTATGCCGCCGCGCAGGCAGCGGAAGGGCTGCGGGCGCGCGCCGCGCTGGAGCGGCGTCGGGTTCACGATCGTTCCGAGCGTGCTTCCGTGCGTTCGAAAGACTGTCGGCCGGCTCGAGCAACCGCTCCACGCCCAGACGACGTAGCGCGCCGAGGTCGGCCCCGAGGGCGATGCGTCGAGCGACAGCCGGAATGACGTGTGCGGGGCGACGGTCACGCGGCGGTTCGCACTGCCGCGCGAGCCGTCGACGCGGAGCGAATCGAAGCGCGGACCGTTCGCCGCATTCACCGAGCCGGCGCTCGCGTTCGACGAACGGTTCCGCAGCACGCGAACCTGATGCAGCTGAGGCTCGCTGACGACCACGTCGGGCCGACCGTCTTCCTCGAGGTCACCGAGCGCGAGCGCGAACCAATCGAGGCTGAGGCTACCGAATCCGACGGCGTCCGGATGGAATCCGCGGGCCTCGTCGCCCGCATGAATCGAAAGTCCTCCCGGACCGCAGACGAGATCGAGCCTGCCATCGCCGTCGAGATCGGCGACGTCGACCCAGCGGGCAGCGACTCCTGGAATCGCTGCCGACGCGAAACTTCCACTACCATCGCCGCGCAAAAGAAAGGCTGCCCGATTCAGGGACTGGCGGTCGATGGAGCCATTGCCGACGAGAAGATCGATTACGCCGTCGCCGTCGACGTCCGCGGCCGCGATCGATTGGGGATATTCACCGGCCGGAAACGAACCGAAGTTCGTGAATCCACCGCTGCTGTTCCCGATCAGGATCGTGACGTCCCCCGACATCGTGTTCGCCACGGCGATGTCAGGTACCGAGTCGCCGTCGATGTTTGCGACGACGAGCGCCGTCGGCTGGTCGCCGACCCCGATGCTCGTGGTCGCGCCGAACGATCCCGTGCCGTTGCCCAGCAGCACGCCGATCGCGTCTGCGGTCGGGCTCGAGACGACGAGGTCGACGAATCCATCGCCGTCGAGGTCCGCGGCGGCAAGCCCGGAGGAATCGGGTATCGCGGGAAAATCTCTCGCCGGTGCGAACGAGCCCGTCCCGCTTCCGAGGAGAATTGAAACGTCGCCGCGCGAGGTGTTGGCAGTGGCGAGATCGAGGTGCTCGTCGCCATCGAAGTGCGCGGCGACGATCGCTCGCGCGCCCCGCCCGCCAGCCACCGCGATCGGCGGCCCGAGCTGCCCCGCGCCATCTCCGAACAGCACGGCCACTCCGGGATTCGCCGCGGCGACGTCGAGATGTCCGTCCTCGTCGAAGTCGCCGAGCGCGATGCCGCGCGGCACCGAGCCGGCCGGAAACGTGAGCGACGGCTCGAACAGTCCGCTTCCGCGACCCAAGAGGAGGCCATCGCCGCACAAGATGTCTGGAATCCCGTCTCGGTCGAAGTCGTCGACCGCCGACGCGAAGACCCACGTCGCAAACTGTGGCGCGCCGAATCCTCCGCCGCCGTCCCCGTACAGGATCGAGAGACGATCATCTCGCGGATCCGAGCAGAACAGATCGAGCTTGCCGTCCCCGTCGATGTCTCCCGCGCCGACGAAGTACGAAAGAACCACTGTTTCGTGGCTCTGCGGCGCGCCGAAGCTTCCCATCCCGTCGCCGAGAATGACGGCGATGTCCGTGCTTTCGCTTGCCAACGCGAAGTCGAGATGACCGTCGCGATCGAAGTCTCCCGCCGCGATGTGCACCGGCACACGTCCGCAAGGAAACGAGCTCACCGGTCCAAACCCGCCATTGCCGTCGCCGAGTCGCACGATGACAGTCCGTGCAACGCGGCTCGTGCAAATCAAGTCCGCGTAGCCGTCGTCGTTCACGTCGCGAGCGAGCATTTCGGTGACCGGTGATCCCATCGCAATCGTCGCCGACGAAGGAAAGCTCCCGTGTCCGTTGTTGAACATCACGACGACGGATCCCAGGACATCCGTGACGGCGAGATCCATGTGTGCGCCGTCGAAGTCGGCAGCTGCGAGGGCTCCGACTAAACCGCCGGGCACGAAATTGAACGTTCTCGGGAAGCCTCCCGTTCCATCACCGAAGAACACGTGGACTCGGTTGGCGTTCGTGTTCGTCACCGCGAAGTCCAAGTTGCCGTCCTCGTCGAGGTCCGCCACGGCGACGGATCCGGCTCCGATGAAGGCACTCACGAACGACTGTCGCAGCGTCCGCTCGCAGGTTCCCAGGAGCAAGGTCGCCGCACCCGCCGCGGAAACGACATCGGGAAGGCCGTCGTGATTGAAATCGGCGACAACGAAAGACTGCGAGGGTCTGCGGCCGTCGATGGCGCGGACGCTGGCGAAATCGACCTGTGCCGATGCGAGGACTGCTGGAAGCAGCAGGGTCGCGAATGCCACGAGAGCACGAGAACTCATGAACATGGTCATCCTCTACGGCAGCCCCGATCGAGCGGACCGGCGAGCCCCCCGGGTCTCGCGGACACGAGACACCAAGGTAAGGACTCACGGCTCGAAATCAACGGCGCGTCGGTCGCCGGTTCGCGACGGCTACCTCGCCGCCTCACTTGCCGCGAACTGCACGTCGCCGACGCCGTCTCGCGGGATCACGGGCAGCGTGACGTACGACGGATGCACGGCGTCGTGGAAGATCGTTTGGTGTGCGATCACCATTTTCGTCGCCGTGAGGTCGGGCTCGCCGGTGTTCAGGTTTCGGACGGTGCCGGGGAACGCGGACGACGACACGTGCACGCGCAGCCGCTCGCCCGCCTCGAGCCGGATGCCGGTGGCCCATAGGTCGAGCACGAGCGTCGACACCTCGCCCGGCTTCGCGAAGTCCTCGCGATCGTAGCCGCTGCGATAGCGAAGGCGTCGGAACCCCGTGCGAATGCCCGTCACGTAGCCGTTCGGCGCGATTCGCGCGAGCGTGACGACGAAGTCCGAGTCCTTGGCGTCGGTGCTCACGGAGATCGTCGCCGTCAGAGGGCCGGTGATCTCGACGGGCCCGGCGAGCGGCGGCGACGTGAAGTACAGAATGTCCGCGCGCTCGGGATCCTGCGCAAGGTCGCGCACCGCGCGCGCGCCCGTCAGATCGTCGAAGTCGATCTTCTTGTCCGGAATCACCGCCGGGTCGTAGGCGTAATGATCGGCCGGAGACGCCGCGTCGGCCGCGAGCGCGAGCGTGCCGCCGCCGCCGTCTCGCTTGTTCGCCTTCCCGTTTCCGCCGAGGAAGAGCTTTGTCGACTTCGTCTGCGGCAGCGGCCAGTCCTTCTCGCGATGCCACTTGTTCTCGCGCATCGTGAACACGAGCACCGGGTCCTCGCGATCGACGCCGTTGTCGACGCCCTTGAGCCAGTGGTCGAACCAGCGCAGGCACACTGCGTCGAGGTCGATGACCGCGTCGGGCCCGAAGTCGAGGTCGCCGATCCGCGACGCGGAGTTGAACAAGTGCGTCCACGGTCCCATGAGGAGCCACTGTCCCTTGCGTGCGCGCTCGGACTTCGCTCCCTTGCGCATGCCGACGAAGTTCATCGGCGCGCCCGGCTGATCGCCGTCGTACCAGCCCGAGAGGTTGAGCGCCGGGACATCGAGCTTCGCGAAGTCCTTCTGGTACGACTGCGCGTCCCACCAGGGATCGTGCGGCGGATGCTGCAGCCACGTCTCGAGGAGGCCGAGCTTCAGCCCGAAAGCCTTCGACAGATCGCCGAGCGGAAGCGTCGAGAGCTTCTGCATCCAGTCGATCTTTTCGTTGCCGATGCGGCTCATGTCCTCGACGGCGCGCGCCCACCAGACGCTTGCCATGACGAAGACGCCGCCGTTGTAGGGAACGTTGAACTGGGGGTCCGGCGGCGACACTTCGGGGATGATCGCCTTCAGGTGCGGATTGCCGCTCTTCGCCG
>JACOTG010000292.1 GCA_016178505.1 Planctomycetota bacterium | reverse complement strand
GTCGCGTTCTTCGTGCTCGGGAGCCTCGCGACGCGACACGGCTTCGCGGCGAAGGCGGCGCGCGGGATCGCGGAAGCGAAGGGCGGCGCGCGCGGTGCGAAGAACGCGCTGGCGAAAGGCGTGGTGGCGGTGGGGTGTGCCGTCGGCTATCTCGTCACCGGGAAGTCGCAGCCGCTCTTCCTCTACGGATACGCGTGCGCGATCGCCACCGCGCTCTCGGACACGACTTCGTCGGAGCTGGGCAAGGTCTATGGCAAGCACCCGATTCTCATCACGACGCTGCGTCCCGTGCCTCCGGGAACGGAAGGCGCCGTGTCGATCGAAGGGACGCTTTTCGGCATCCTCGCGAGCGCCGTGATCGCGGGACTCGCGCTCGCGCTCGGCGTCGTGCCGGTCTGGTCGGGCTTCGTCATCGTCATCGTCGCGGCGTTCGTCGGCACGACCGTGGAATCGGTGCTCGGCGCGCTCGTCCAAGGGTTCAAGGGGATCTCGAACGAAATGGTGAACGTGTTCCTCACGCTCGTCGGCGCCGGGGTCGGCATCGGCCTCCGGGTGCTCTTGTGAGCGCGCCCTCCGTCGCCGCGAAGCCGTCGCGGTTGAAGATCTATTGGGACTTCGTGCGGCCGTTCACGCTGTTGCCGCCGATGCTCGGGATGCTGTCGGGCGCGTTCACGGCGATCGGCGCCGAGGCGCACCACAACGGCGTCGGCTTCGTCGCGCAGCTCCAGCGCGAGGGGCTGTGGTCGTATCTCGGATTCGCCGGGCTCGGCGCGCTGATGGCGGCGACGTTGAACGCGGCGTCGAACGTCCTCCACCAGCTCACCGATCTCCAAAACGATCGCATCAACAAGCCGTCGCGGCCTCTGCCTGCCGGGCTCGTCACGGTGCCCGAGACGATCGCGCTCTTCCTCGTGCTCTACGTGATTGCGATCGCCGCGGCGTGGTTTCTCGCGCCGAAGGGGGACCACGCGTGCTTTTGGATCGTGGTCGTCGCGGCGATCATCACCTACGTCTATTCGGCGCCGCCCTTCCGGACGAAGCGGTGGGGCGCGCTCGCCAACTTGACCATCGCCATTCCGCGCGGGCTGCTCCTGAAG
This sequence comes from Planctomycetota bacterium, assembly GCA_016178505.1. Lineage (GTDB taxonomy): Bacteria > Planctomycetota > JACOTG01 > JACOTG01 > JACOTG01 > JACOTG01. The sequence goes on along the minus strand of JACOTG010000292.1, from coordinate 7,060 downwards.
GTCGCGGGCTGGGCGGCCGTGGTGCCGATCTGGGGAATCGAGCCATGGTACGTCGGCAGCATCTTTTTCTTCTTCTTGCTCGGCGCCGCGACGACGAAGGACTACTCCGACATGGACGGCGATCTCGCGGCCGGTTGCATCACCCTGCCGATCAAGTATGGCGTTCGCAAGTCCGCGTACATGATCTCGCCGTTCTTCGTGTTCCCCTGGTTCCTCTTGCCGATCGGCGCGCTCGTGAAGGTGAGCGGCGTCCACTATAGCGGAACGCCGGTGCCGACGAAGTCGATCCTGTCGGGCAATCCGTGGGCGCTCGTCGCGCTCGGCGTTCTCCTGGCGTCCTACGGCGCGTACGTGGCGTACTTGATCCTGAAGGATCCGGACGCGCTGAAGGAGTCGGGCGAGAACCATCCGTCGTGGACGCACATGTACCGCATGATGATGGTCGCGCAAGTGGGCTTCGCGGTCGCGTACGTGCTCGAATGAGTCGATGGCGATGAGCGTCTTCGTCACGGGCGGCACGGGGTTCCTCGGTAAGAACCTCGTGCGCGAGCTGGTGCGCCGCGGCGAGCGCGTGCGCATGCTGGCGCGCGATCCCGCGCGCGCACGCGACGTCGCGGGGACTGCCGTCGAGGTCGTTCCCGGCGACCTCGTCGACACGGACGCCGTGCGGCGCGGTCTCGACGGCTGCGATCGCGTGTTTCACGCGGCGTCGCTCGTCAAGGAGTGGGTGCGCGACCCGTCGATCTTCGATCGCGTCAACGTCGATGCGTTCGGCCGGCTGCTCGATGCCGCGCGCGCGGCCGGCGTGAAGCGCGTCGTCTACACGTCGTCGTTCATGGCGATCGGACGAACCGATCGATTGCCTACGGGAGTCGCAGACGAAACGGTCGAGCACGAGGCCGATCACTTCCACAACGCGTACGAGCGCACGAAGGCCGAGGCCTTGCGCGTCGCGTCGCGCGCCGCCGCGTCAGGATTGCCGATCGTCGTCACCGTTCCCGGCGTCATCTATGGGCCGGGAGAGATCACGGAAGGCAACATTGTCGTGCGCATGCTCCGCGATCTCTTGCGCCACCGGCTGCCGGGCATTCCCGGCGACGGCTCGCGGCAGTGGAGCTTCGCCTACGTCGACGACGTCGTGCGCGGTCATCTGCTCGCCATGGAGAAGGGACGCACCGGAGAGCGCTACGTTCTCGGCGGCGAGAACGTCACGATGAATCGCTTCTTCGAGGTGATCGGCGAGGTGACGGGACGCAAGCCGCTGCGGAGGCACTTGCCGTTCGGGTTCATGAAGGCGGTCGCGACGATCGAGGAAGGGCGAGCCCGGCTCGGGCTCGGGTACCCGATGCTCACGCGCGGCTTCGTCGAAATCCAGAAGCACGACTGGGCGTACGATTCGTCGAAGGCTGTGCGCGACCTCGGCTACACGATGACGCCGCTTCGCGAGGGGCTGCGGAGGACCTACGAATGGATGCAGACGTTTCGCTGAAGGCGAATCCGCCGGCGCCCTGGGCGTGCTCGTGGATGGCGTGGCCATACGTCGTCGTCGCGGCGATCGCGTCGTGCTGGATCGGAGTGAAGCTCGGCAATCGCTACGCGCTGCCGCTCCTGAACGCCGCTCTCGCGTACCCGATCTTCCTGAGCGGCGTCCGATCGGGATGGCGCGGGCGGACCGTCGCGCTGATGCTCGTGTGGGCCGTCGCGATGTCGGTCGCGTTCGTGTGGCTCACCGTCACGCGAACCGCCGCTGTGGAAGAAGTCACCCTTCGCGGCTCCGAGTATCGCGACGAGATGTTCGCTTGGATTCAGACGGGGATCGGCAAGGAGTCGACGCCGTCGCAGTTCATTCCGGAGCACGCGCTCCACTTCGCGATCTTCTGCGTCGTCGCATTTCTCACGTCGGGCTTCGTGGCACTCGTCTTCGGCGCGATTCTGCTGAACTACATGAACTTCTATGTCGGCTCGGTCGTTCTCCACGCGACGAACAAGCCGCTCGCGTCCGTCATCGCGTGGCCGCCGTATGCCGAGATCCGCGTGATCGGCTTCATCGTCGTCGCCGTCGCGCTCACCGAGCTGTCGCTGCGCGCCTTCCGTCGCCGCCCGCTCGAGCCGGGCTGGCGCCTCACGCTCGCCGTCGGCCTCGGCCTCGTCCTCCTCGACCTCGTCCTGAAAACGCTGATCGCCCCGCACCTCCGCCTAGCCCTCTCGACGCTTTGACCCACGCGTACGGAGCCAGGATCGACTCCGGCGGATTATCTCGCAGTCGACGCCCGCGGGGAACGAAGCGGGTACCTAGTGCTAAATATCCAGCATGATTCTTGACGCTCCTTCCAACGACTGCTAAAAGGCTAGCACTTAACGACGACACCAAGGGAGAACGTCATGGCCGATCGATCCGAGGTTCATCTGAGCCGCCGCGAGCGGCAAATCATGGACGTCGTGTACGCGCGGGGCGAGGCGTCGGTCGGTGAGATCCTGGAGGGGTTGCCCGATCCGCCGAGCTACTCCGCAGTCCGCGCGCTCGTCACGATCCTCGAGTCGAAAGGGCATCTGCGTCACCGGCGAGTCGGAACGAAATACGTTTACGGGTCGGCGCGTCCGCGTCATCGCGCGGCAAAGTCTGCATTGCGAAGACTTGTGCGGACATTCTTCGACGACTCGCCCGAGAAGGCCGTGGCGGCGCTCCTCGACGCGAATGACGCGCGTCTTACGAAAGAGGATCTCGACCGAATCGCCGCGCTCATCGAACACGCGAAGAAGCGGGGGAGGTGATCGATGGTCGGCGCGTGGTTCGTCGATGCGGCGGCGAAGGCGGCCCTGATTTTCGGTCTTGCGTGGCTTGTCGACCAAGCGTTGCGCCGCGCTTCCGCCGCCGTCCGACATGGAGTGTGGTTCCTTGCGTTCGCCAGCGTCCTGGTACTGCCGCTCGTTTCGTTGACGCTGCCCGCCTGGCCGGTCGCGATCGTCGAGCCCAAGAAGCCGGCCGATGCGACGCGACCCGATCCTGCGGCAAGCGAAGAAACGCGAGGTGTGACGGGCGGTGCGTCGCTCGCCCCGAATGCGGATCGAAGCATCGCGGTGGCCGACGCCCCCATCGCACAGCTCGAGTCGACGTCTACATCTACATCATCGGCGGAGCCCGTCGACTGGCTATCGATCGCGTGGCTGTCGGGTGCCCTCATGGCGCTCGCGCCGTGGATGCTCGGCGCGTGGCGCGTGCGCCAGCTCCTGCAGCGATCGCGGTGGGTGTCGGATGCTTCGTGGACGCCCCGCGTGCGCGACCACGCGGAAGCGCTCGGGCTTCGCCGGCCGGTCGGCGTGTTCGTCGCGGATGTCGAGATCGTTCCGATGACGGTCGGACTCTGGAGGCCGCGAATCGTCCTGCCTCGCTCCGCACCGGTGTGGAGCGAGGAGCGGCGGCGGGCGGTTGTGCTTCACGAGCTCGTACACGTGAGGCGCCGAGACGTGCTCGTGCAGTCGATGGCTCGCTTGGCCGGGGCGCTCCACTGGTTCGACCCGCTCGCTTGGGTGGGTTTGCGCCGACTGCGTGTGGAGCGTGAGTTGGCGTCTGACGACGACGTGCTTCTCGCCGGTGTCGACCCCGCGGCGTACGCCGAGCATCTCGTGGAAATCGCGCGGTCGGTTCGCGTGGCGCGCTTCACGTCAGCGGCGGCGCTGACGATGGCCGAACCGTCCGGTCTGGAGCGACGGGTGCGCGCGCTTCTCGATGCGACGCGCAGCCGGCGCCGAGCCACGCGACGGACTGTCATCGCGGCGGCGATGTCGACTGCGCTCGTCGTCGTGCCGCTCGCGATGGTCCGGCCCGTAGCCTCGGCGATGCAGCGCACGGGCGACGAGGACCGGCTCCTCGAAGAGATATTTGCGGCGCGCCGAGTGGCGGCGCAGGACCTACATCACGTGCACCTCGTCGCGACGACGCACTGGTCCGACTGGAATGCGGCGAGTGGGCAATGGGATCCGACGCGCGCGATGACGCAGGTTCGGGCATGGCTGGAGGGCGCTCCGGGCGGACGCTGGCGCGTGGACTACGATCCGCAGATCTGCAAAGGGACTTACTCTGAAGACCGCTACCTCGAATCGTGGGATGGTTCGCGCTTCGTGCTGATTCGGTGCGGATACTACGGCGCGGGGGTGAGCTGGAAGGAAGAACGCGTTCCAAACCAACACCCGTCGCTCAGTGGAGTTGGAATCGACGCGCGGACGAGGTTCGTGCCGAGGGACTGGCTGGAGTCGCTGGGTTACAGACTGGCTCCGACGTTGTTCACTCGCATGGAGAAAGATCCGCGCGAGCTTTACGCGCACCACGACCTGAGTGATCGATTCTGCTTTCATCCGGAGCACGCGTTCGCTCAACGCAAGCGGTTGCTGACGACCACTGCCACTCGATTCTCGGAACGGGGATCCGAGTTCGTGCGAGTCGAGTATCGTGAAACCGAAAACAGTCTCGAGACTTGGATCCTCGATCCGCAGAAGGGATATGGCACCGACCGGTACGAGTGGCTCTCTTCGAATCCGCGTCCGGGTACTCCATCGATCATTGCGCGCTACACCGCGACGCGATGGAAGGCGTTGACTCCCAACTGCTGGTTCGCGACGGGGTGGACGAGCGAGTTCCGACAGGAGACGCGCGGCGAGTACGAGGCGGACTCCGTGGGCTACTTTGCGCCCGAGAATGCCGACGAGATCTTTGCGGCGAAGGACGTCGTCGTCGGCCAGTCGCGCGAGCCTTTCGTGGGGCCCTCGTTTCGGGATCTGGCCGCACCGCCGCGATAGCCAATCGGACCGTCGCTGATTTCGATTCGCTCCGCGCGAGAAACGCGTTGCGCCGACTCGCCCGACGGCTCGACATTTCCAAGGTTGTTTCCAACCTTCGAGCCGCCTATCCTCCCGCCATGGACGTGTACATCGACGCGGACGGCTGCCCGGTGAAGGACGAGGTTTACCGCGTCGCGAAGCGCTACAGCCTCCACGTCTTCGTCGTCTGCAACTCGTGGATGCGCGTGCCGGCCGAGCCGGGCCTCGAGCGCATCGTCGTCAGCGGCGACTTCGACGCCGCGGACAATTGGATCGCCGAGCAGGTGAAGCCGAACGACGTCGTCATCTCCGGCGACATTCCGCTCGCGTCGCGGTGCTTGAAGAAGGGCGCGCGCGTACTCGGGACGACGGGGCGCGAGTTCACCGAGGACGGGATCGGGGACGCGCTCGCGACGCGCGAACTCCTGAGCCAACTTCGCATGATGGGGACGGTGACGGGCGGGCCGGCGCCGTTCTCGAAGCAGGATCGCTCGCGGTTCCTGCAGGAGCTGGATCGCATCATCCAGGCGGTTCGGCGGGCGAAGCCGTGACGCTCGCCGTCGTCTGGGGTCTGACCCTATTAGCCGGCGGGGGAGATGGGGCGCCGAAGGTCGAGCGGATGCTGCACGTGCTCGTGTGGTCCGAGGGGACGGCGCCGAAGGACGTCTATCCCGACGACGTTCGCGGGGAGATCTCGCGGTTTCTCGTGGAGGGGGATCGCGCGGCGCGGTTCGCCGTGAAGACGGCGACGATCACGGATCCCGAGCAAGGCCTCTCGGACGCGGCGCTCGACGCGGCGGACGTGCTCGTGTGGTGGGGTCATCTGAAGCACGCCGACGTGACCGACGCTTCGGTCGAGCACATCGTCTCGCGCGTCAGAGCGGGGAAGCTCGGCTTCGTCGCACTCCACTCGTCGCACAAGAGCAAGCCCTTCATGGCGCTCGTCGGCACGAGCGGCGACATCGCGAGCTGGCGCGAAGACGGCAAGCCCGAGCACGTCACGGTCGCTGCGCCGGATCATCCGGTCGCCGCCGGGCTGCCGCGCGAGTTCACGATCGAGCACGACGAGATGTACGCCGAGCCCTTCCAGATCCCCGAGCCCGAGACCGTCGTCTTCCGCTCGCGCTTCGAGGGAGGCGAGACGTTTCGCAGCGGCTGCGCGTTTCGCGTCGGCGACGGCCGCGTCTTCTACTTTCGCCCGGGGCACGAGAGCTATCCCACGTACTTCGACCCGCACGTCCAAACGGCGATCCGGAACGCGATCGAGTGGGCCGCGCCGACGCCGGCCGGGCCGCCGCTACCGCCGTTGCCGATCGTCTCCGATCACGTCGCGCGCGATGCCGGCGGGCTGTGGAAGGTCGATGAGATCCCGCGCCGCACGTTCGAGTGGGCGGTTCGCGGGCACGAGAGCCCGCCGCCGCCCGTCGGCGCGGCGCTGTCGGTCGACGCGTTGCTCGATCGCATTCGCGTGTTCCCCGGATCGCCGCTGTCGCTCGCCGAGGCGGCGAAGCGCCCGGTGAGCGCAGACCAGCTTCGCTTCAATCGAGAGAAGGGCGTGATAGCGGAGGCGTACGATGCGCTCTATCCGGGCGCGCCGCGACTCCGGCGCGTGAGCATCCCCATCTACGCGAGCATCGATCGGATCAACGAAGCGAACGGGTTCTTCCCGGGCTGGCCGAAGAACTTCGAGCGCGTCGCGCCCGAGGAAGGCTCGCTCGTCTCGTGGCCCGACGCGGCGGGCGGGCATCGCCGGACGTGGCGCACGTTCACCGACAACAACCCGGGCGCGCTGCTCAGCAACTTCGAGTATGGCCTCGCGGTGACGCAGCGGTGGGCCGGCGCGGCGCTGGTGACCGAGTACCATCTCTCGGGGCCGAAGAGCGATTGGGTGAAGGCGTGGAACGGCGCCGACCTCTTCGTGCCGCTCACGACGCGAGGCGGCGGCCCGGTGTGGCTTCTCACGACCGTGATCGACATCCACGTCGACTTCAACATCGGGAATCCGGGAGACGGAAGAATCTTCGACACGATGGCCGCGTCGCTCCTCTCGTTCAAGAAGCTCGCCGAATCGTTCGGTGACTGACCTTGCCCGCGAGACTAGAATCGTCGTCTCCCACGAGTCGAGGATCGGAATCGAATCGTCCGCGCACGGGCCCGGCGTGCTCGTGATCGTTGTTGTTGGGTGTCCGACACCGTATGCGAGGAGGTCGTGATGTCCGTCGTTTTGTGCCTGGCACTTTTAGCC